>VFKI01000045.1 GCA_009885665.1 Gammaproteobacteria bacterium | reverse complement strand
TTCGTTAAAAATGCGTTTTAAATGCTCATTTACGTGTATGTAAACTGCGCTTTAAAACGCATTTTTGCCTCGATTTATACAAAAAATACTTTGGTGCGGAATGTCGGTTGGATGAAATGGATATGTTGTATCTTGAATATGTTGGTGCGGAATGTCGGCTAAGAATAAAGAAACTTATTTATTGAATTTTATTTTTTTAAAGGGCTTGACGTGTGCTAATGCTTTTCATTATGATAACAAAATAATTATACAATGCAATCGTTTTTTTTTTGCACTTCCTCTTTTTTCTCTATCTATCTCTCTCTTTCTCCCTCTATATATCTATCGTAGTAGATACGGCAAGTTCATTGCAAATTTTATTTGCGCTTTTCGCTTCACTTAATTTTTTAAGGAGTGTGTCATGAAGAAATTTATTTTTGTGCAACGTGCTATTGTTTGTTTTTTATTTTTATTTTGCATGGTGAATGCTTCCGTTGCTGCAACGGTTGTGGCACCTGTCAAGCACGCACCTGCTGCGCTTGTGGCAAAGACGACTGCGACTGCGTTGCACGCGCAACTTAATATCAATACGGCCAGTGTCAAAGAATTAGCCGTGTTGTCTGGCATGAACACGAGCAAGGCGCGCGCCATTGTGGCGTGGCGTAAAAAAAATGGTGCGTTCACATCGTTAGATGCGCTGCATAAAGTCAGTGGCTTTAAGCGTATCACTGAAGAAAAGTGGCAGGCGCTGACGGCGCAATTGACAATAAATAAGTCATAGCGCGCTTCACATAGCGTCGATAGCGTCGCGCTGTATGCGCTCTCCGTGTGCGGCGTGATGAATTTCGTTTTTTACTGAAGAAATTTGTTATCTATTACAAAAGATAGGGTAGAAGGACTGAAGTACGCAGCACACTGCATTTGATAAGCGTCATGAGGGGAGAGCTGCGCTTCTCCCCTCCCGACACCCACCCCATCGCTGCCTTATACCTTATTTTATGTAGGGGATACGAAATTTGTTTTGTGCGCTATAACCGACATTCCGCGCCAAAGTATTTTTTGTATAAAAAGACAAAGGTGCGGAATGTCGGTTATAATTGCGGGAGTATTTACTATGGCTCAGCCACAACGAGAACCTAGCATGAGCAACCAACAAAAATTGATCCTTCTTGAAACAGGCATGACGTATATCCAGAATGTGTTGCAGGATATCCGTGCCTCCATTCAAGCGTTATCAGCATGCATTGGTCGTTTGGAAGGGCGCATCGATCGTTTGGGAGAGCGTGTTGATCATTTAGGAGAGCGTGTTGGCCGTTTGGAAGAGCGCGCAGGTCATTTAGAAGAGCGCGCAGGTCATTTAGAAAAGCGCGTCAGCCGTTTAGAAGGGCGGTTCGATCAGTTATATGCGTTAGTCAATAGTCACTTTAAATGGCAGACAACCTTCATGGTTGGTGGTTTTGCTAGTTTATGGGCGGCTATGGCACATGGATTTCATTGGATTTAAAATCGACATTCCAAGGATCCGTTTTTTGATGATGCTTCGTTAAAGACGGGTAACTATTCAGCTGGGACTGTATTTTGCAGAAAACGGCCAGATTTGAGCCAAGGTTTTGTGAGTGTGCTGAAAAAGCGGCGCATGTATCACAATAAATGAGTATTTTGAAGCATATTCGCAAAAAATTGGCTAAAGATGGCCGTTCGTCTAAGGTGCCTGAACAGTTGCAAAGACGAAGTGTGTGGAATGTCGGTTTATGATTTAGATTGACTTTTCCGCCAAATATTTTACTATAACCGACTGGTTCATACGGCAAACATCCCATGGCAACGGCATCATCTTTACCTTCTGCGTCGGCAATTCGTTATCCTGTTTTTACAAGACGGCAGCTGATGTTGCGTGATTTATTCGAAGGCTGCATGGCGTGGCGCGTGTGGCTGTTGCTTGCGTGGCAAGATATTCGTCTGCGCTATCGTCGTTCACAACTGGGGCCTTTCTGGCTTACGCTCAGCATGGCTATTACCGTTTATACGATGGGTTTTTTGTACGGACATTTATTCCATATGGATCTGCATACCTATTTCCCCTATCTTGCTGCGGGTATGCTGACCTGGAATTTGATTTCGCTATTGATAGTGGATGGTACGAATACTTTTACAGAAGCAGAGCAATTTTTGCGTCAAATGAAGTTACCTTATTCTGTATTTGTGTTGCGTGTCATTATGCGCAGCTTGATTATTTTTGCACATAATGTGCTGGTGATTGTGCCGCTGTATTTTGTATTGCATATTCAGCTGTCGTCGGCTTGTCTGATGATTATTCCGGGCTTGATATTGTTGTCTCTTAATGCGTTTTTCTTTGGGATAGTGTTGGCAATTATTGGTGCACGTTATCGTGATCTAGGTCAATTGATCACCAGTTTGCTGCAAGTATGTTTCTTTTTGACGCCTGTTATGTGGAGCCCTACCATTTTGCCCGTCAAATATCATTTGCTGCTTGATTTCAATCCGTTTACGCATTTTGTTGAAATTCTACGCGCACCGCTGATTAGCACGATGCCATCGCTTCTGTCAGTGGAAGTTGTTATCGGCATGACTTGCGTCGGTATCTTACTGGCGGCTGCCTTGTTGACGCGCGTCCGCCACCGTATTGTTTATTGGTTGTGATGTTATGACGCATATTGCCTTACAGAATGTTTCAGTTGAGTTTCCTATTTACCATGCCAATGCACGCTCATTTAAAAAACAATTGATACGACTCGGCACCGGGGGCAAGTTACTGAAAAGTGCCGGTAATACCGTCACAGTCAAGGCGTTGGATGATCTTTCATTTGAGTTGCACCATGGCGATCGTGTCGGTTTGATTGGTCATAATGGTGCGGGTAAAAGTACTTTATTGCGTGTGCTATCACGCATTTATGAGCCTTCCAGTGGTCAGTTGGCGATTGAGGGCAAGGTCTCGCCCTTGCTGGATCTGATGTTTGGCATTGAGGCTGAGTCCACTGGCATGGAAAATATTACCACGCGTGGCATTTTGCTGGGCTTTACGCTGCGAGAAATCCGTGAGCGTGCACAAGCCATTGCAGATTTCACCGGCCTGGGTGACTATCTTTCCATGCCGATGCGTACGTATTCCAGTGGCATGCGGTTGCGTCTCGCGTTTGGCGTAGCGACCTCTATTGCGCCTGAAATCTTGATTTTGGATGAAGTGGTGGGTGCGGGCGATGCTAATTTTATGGATAAAGCCAAGGCGAGATTGAATGAGCTGATTGACCAATCCAGCATTGTGGTATTGGCGACGCATAGCAATGAAATGATAGCGCAAGTGTGCAACAAGGTTATTTGGCTGGATGCGGGCAAGCTGAGGTTTTTTGGTGATGTGGCAACGGGATTGGCGCAGTATTATGCTGCTACACACCCGGACGCAGTTGCGGCGAATGATTGACAATAATAGTGTAAAAGTTCATAATTTGCTCTAATTGGCCACCTTGCGCCAATGGCTACCGCTAAGGTGACGGTGCCGTAACCCCGAATGTCGAGTTTAATACGAAATGAAGCCTCCTTGGCTGCCTTAAGCCCTATGCCGTAACACCTAAACGAGAGATTGAAATAAAATGAAACGTAAAATTGTTCCTGTCATTTTAGCGGGTGGTTCAGGCACGCGTTTATGGCCATTGTCGCGCGAAAGCTACCCGAAGCATTTTTTAAATCTTTTCAGTGAACATTCTTTATTGCAGGAAACGGTGCTGCGGGCACGCCAAGCGCTTGATCCCGCGGCTATTGTGGTTGTGACTAACGATAACTATTATTTTCTGTGCCAGGATCAGTTAGGTGCAATTAAAGCAGAAGACGTCCATTATATCCTCGAACCCGTGGCAAGAAACACTGCGCCAGCCATTGCGGTGGCAGCACAGTATATTCGTCAGCATATTGCTGAAGATGCGCTGATGTTGGTGCTACCTTCGGATCACTTAATTACGGATATTGAAGCTTTTGCAGCATCGATGCTGACGGCGGTGGAGGCGGCCAGTGCTGGCCAGCTCGTCATTTTTGGGGTGACACCGACGGCGCCTAAAACGGGTTATGGCTATGTTGAGCAGTAACTATTCAGGCGCCCTGTACCGGCAAAATTGGCAAACCAATAATTGCCATACGTAGTGCTGCTAATACGGCATTACCATTTTTCTTCTGTGTAGAGATATAACCAC
>VFKI01000170.1 GCA_009885665.1 Gammaproteobacteria bacterium | reverse complement strand
GCAAATCGACGCCTTGCATATATTCTGTTGGCGCTTCAGTTCGCATGGCACGTTGCTGCCACTCGATCGCTTGACGCCATGCGCAATCCCATTGGCGATCATCTGAGCCAATCGCATTAGGAAAGGCCAGTGGCACGGCAAGTGCTGGATCTAAGGTGATTATATTAGCGACAATACGGGTTCCATTATTTACAACAGCTGAAACCGTTTCGGCAGAAGCAAGTAAATTGGCGTGTTGTGTTTTGGTTAAGCATGATTCTGAACAGAAAAACCCTAAAGAACGACCGGTATGCATGACACACCCCCTGCTCATAAGTTTTACTGATGTTTCATTATTGGACAGTCAGCTATAATATCATGAAAAAATGCGAAAGCAAGAAGTATCTATCGCCAGCTTAACCGTATGCCATTAATAAAAGTGGGAGCCGGCCAATAAGCCGGGTTTTGTCGTGGACAGTCATTTATCTGGGACGCTTGTCACCAAGCGCCTCAAGCGACCTACCCGAGCCATGGTGCGGGTCACACGTGCCATGACCGTTAAGTCATGGCGGCTCATGTTTGGTCTTGCTCCAGGTGGGGTTTACCGTGCCGCAACGGTTACCCGTTACGCGGTGCGCTCTTACCGCACCTTTTCACCTTTGCCGAAGTTGCCCTCGGTAGTCTATTTTCTGTGGCACTTTCCGTAAGCTCGCGCTTCCCAGGCATTACCTGGCACCTTACCCCCGGAGCCCGGACTTTCCTCCATGCAGTAAACTGCACAGCGACTGTCTCGGCCAACTCCCGCGCGCAGGGTAACACACCGCTTCTCCTTTGCGCTATAGCTTCTCAAGTTAAGCGAGTCGCGAGATATTATCATTGGTTTCGTTTAGGGGTTTTCGCCAAGACAAGTATAGGTTAGACTGGCAGCCATCCATTTACTTCAGGAAGATATTGACCTATGCGTAAGATTGTTTTGACAGCTTTACTCAGCCTTATCCCACTGGCTGCGCTTGCCAATCCCATCATTCCGGTCCCCACTCAGCCGCAACCTATGGTGATCAAACCCGTTGCGCCGGATTTGCCTGAGGTCAAAGGCTATGTCTTGATGGATGCCGATACGGGCAAAGTGATTGCCGAAAAAAATCCCGATCTGCGCCTTGCGCCCGCCAGCTTAACCAAGCTTATGACGATGTATGTCGTCTCTAATGCATTAAAGAGTGGTACGATTCATGCGGATGATAAAGTCCGCATCAGCGCAAAAGCATGGCGTACGGGTGGTTCGCGTATGTTTTTACGTGTCAATGACGAAGTGCCCGTTAAAGATTTATTACAAGGCATCGTCATTGCGTCAGGTAATGATGCCGCGGTTGCCATGGCGGAGTATATTGGTGGCACAGAAAATGCGTTTGCGGGATTGATGAATACGGAAGCGCAACAACTCGGCATGAAAAACAGCCATTTTATGGATAGCAATGGTTTACCTAATCCTGATCACTACTCCACTCCATTGGATTTAGCCATTCTGGCACGCGCAATTATCCAAAATTTTCCTGAGGATTATAAGTTATATTCCCAAAAATGGCTGACTTACGACAAAATTCGCCAACCTAACCGTAACCGTCTGTTATGGAATTTCCCTTCGGCTGATGGCTTGAAAACGGGTCATACTGAAGCGGCGGGTTACTGCCTCGTGGGTTCTGCTAAACGTGATGGTATGCGCCTTATCAGTGTTGTGATGGGCGCACCCAGCGATTCAGCGCGCACGGAAGATTCCATTCGCTTATTAACCTATGGGTTTCGATTTTTTCATACCCAGAAAATGTTTGATGGCGGCACTGCTTTAAAAACAATTCGCGTTTGGAAAGGGCAGAAAAAACAAATTGCGCTGGGTATTGCAAAAACGTTATATGTCATCATCCCTGCCGGCCAAGAAAAAAATGTCCATACTGATTTTCAGTTAAATACGCCGCTTAAAGCGCCTATTGTCAAAGGCGAAACGTACGGCAATTTAGTGGTCAGCGCCGGCAGCGACACTTTAGCAACGATTCCGTTAATTGCGTTGGAAAATGATGCCAACGGCGGCGTATGGCGTAGCATGGCCGACGGTGTCAATTATCATCTTCAACATTGGTTTTCTCATTCTAAACAACAGGCAAACAATAGTTAATGGTTAAGCAAGAGACAGCGCCGCAGGGGATGCAATTCCCCTGTGCATTTACGCTCAAGGTATTTGGTTTGTCTACCGATGATTTTGAATTGGCGGTGATTAGCATTGTCAGAAAACATATTATCGCGCCAATGCGTGAAGATGCTTTTGCGAGTCGTTATAGCAAGGATAAAAAATATCTTGCACTTTCCATTACTTTTACGGCTTCCAATCGCGAAGAACTGGACAATCTTTATCGCGAATTATCCAGTAACCCGCATGTGCTGATGGCATTATGACAACACATCCCGTGATCGTTCGGCAATTTGGCCAGCAAGACTATCAAGCATGCTGGCAGCGTATGCGTGCGTTCACGGATGCGCGCACAGCAGAAACGCCTGATCAAATATGGTTGCTTGAACATACGCCTGTTTTTACCCAAGGCCAAAATGGTAAAGCTGAGCATGTATTGGATACGGGCGATATTCCCCTTATCCAAACGGATCGTGGTGGACAAGTGACCTACCATGGTCCAGGTCAATTAGTCGTTTATCCTTTAATTGATTTACGTCGCCGTGGTTTAAACGTGCGCGCTACGGTAACATGGCTGGAAAACAGCGTTATTGCGCTATTAAGAGAATATCAGATATACGCAATAGCAAAAGCCGATGCGCCGGGTGTTTATGTCGATGAAAAAAAGATTTGTTCAATTGGTTTACGTGTGCGGCGTGGCTGTAGCTATCATGGTTTAGCATTGAACGTTAAAATGGATACCACGCCCTTTACACGCATTAACCCCTGCGGTTTTAGTGGGTTACAAATGACACAAATGGCAGATTATGCTCCGATGGTAGAGATGCGTGAAGTTAAATTGTGTTTAGCTAGTTTACTGAATATCCACTTGGTACAATGCGATTGACAATGGTGATATGTAACTATTCAGATGGCTAGTCGGGCAAATAGCTCGCCCGCCTGACGCCACCAAAGGGGGGAGAATCGCGATTCTCCCCCTTTGGAATCCCCCATCGCGTAAAGTCAGGTTGCCTCTGGCCTCGCGGGTGTTTTTCGAAGATTGTGCTGAATGGTTATGGTGATATTTTACTAGGCCATGCTAATTTACTTATGTTTTAGGAACACATATGCAATCCAATGTAACAAAAAATGCAGCAGATAACACAGGCAAACAACGCGGTGCAGCCAAGCTCGCGCGCATTCCCGTTAAAATTGAACCCACCACTGTTGCGTTGCGTAAACCTGATTGGATTCGGATTCGCTTACCTTCGGTAGCAGCCGCTGCGACTGTCACGCAATTAAAACAAACGCTACGCGATAAAAAATTAGTCACGGTTTGTGAAGAAGCGGCGTGTCCCAATCTACCCGAATGTTTTTCGCACGGCACGGCCACCTTTATGATTATGGGTGACAAATGTACGCGGCGCTGCAGCTTTTGTGAGGTGGCGCATGGTCGCCCTGATCCGCTTGACACGGAAGAACCTGCTAAATTAGCCGATACCATTGCCGCTATGGCATTAAAATATGTTGTGATTACTTCTGTTGATCGTGATGATTTACGTGACGGTGGCGCGGGTCATTTTAGCGCTTGTATTCGTGCGATTCGCGCCAAAAATCCCACGATAAAAATTGAAGTGTTGGTACCTGATTATCGAGGTCGCATGGACATTGCGCTTGATGAAACGGGCGCTGCTTTACCCGATGTATTCAACCATAATATTGAAACCGTACCGCGCTTGTATAAACAAGCGCGTCCTGGCTCAGACTACGCACATTCTTTATTATTATTAAAAAATTTCAAACACCGTTTTACAGGCATTCCGACTAAATCAGGTTTAATGTTGGGATTAGGCGAGACGAATGAAGAAATCCTTGTCACATTAAAGGATTTACGTGCGCATGGCGTTGATATGTTAACGCTCGGTCAATATTTACAACCCAGTCGTTTCCATATGCCGGTTGCGCGTTATGTCAGTCCTGCGCAATTTAGCGAATTAGGAAATGCTGCACGTGCGCTGGGGTTTACGCATGTCGCCAGTGGTCCACTCGTCCGATCTTCTTATCATGCGGATCGTCAAGCTGCGGGAGAAACGGTCGCGTGACAGATATCGGCAGCCCCATATTTCAATGGCTTAATTTGCATCCGCATTTAGCGGGCATTGCAACTTTCATTATTTCTACAGCAGAATCTGTTGCTATCATCGGTACGATTATCCCAGGCTCGGTGATGATGACAGCGATAGGCGCGCTAGCAGGTGCGGGCGTTATCCCATTATGGTCGACTTTAATTTGGGCGATTTTAGGCGCCATTGCCGGTGATGGCATTAGTTATTGGGCGGGTCGTTATTTCAATAATCGCTTACCCTTGTGTTGGCCATTTCGTAGCTACCCTACGCTGCTTGAAAATGGCGAACGTTTTTTTCACCGTTACGGCAGCATGAGTGTTTTTATTGGCCGTTTTGTGGGCCCTGTACGTGCACTGGTGCCGCTGGTGGCGGGTATGTTGGGCATGTCGCCACTACGTTTCACCATTGCCAATGTTTTATCAGCCATTGGCTGGGCGCCGATCTATATGTTGCCTGGTATTTTATTGGGTGCAGCGTCATTGGAATTACCGCCTGATGTTGCTGTGCATGCTTTATTGGTCTTACTCTTGACTTGTTTATTTATTGTTTTTTGTTTTTGGCTGTTATTCAGCGTACTGCATTTAATCAATCGTCAAATTGATTTTGGTTTGACGCGTATCTGGAATAAATTACGTGCCTCGCGCCGTTTGCACAGCATCACGACCGTATTGCAACATCATGATAACCACAAGACGCATGGCCAATTGGTATTGGCTTTTTATGTGTTATGCGCTATCAGCGCACTTGCTTGGCTTATGCATATCATCATGGCGACTGGCGCAATACATATTTTTGCGAATCATGTCACATTTTTCTTTTGTCGTAGTTTACGTGCCCCTGATTGGGATCGCTGGATGTTGGCGCTCACTTTTTTGGGCGACAAAATGGTGTTATTGCCACTGTCTGTCACATTAGCCGCTTGGTTGTTTTGCACCAAACGCATACACACCGCAATTCATGTATTATTATTGGGCTTATTAACCGCTGGCAGCGTTGTGGTATTGAAGCATATTGCACATTCGCCACGGCCGTGGGGCGTATTGCATAATCCAGAAGACTTCTCTTTTCCCAGTGGTCACGTTACCTGCGCAACTGTTTTTTGGTTTGCCATTGCTTTATTGGTGATTCGCAGTTTGAACCTCCGCTATGGTCGGCGACTATTTTATTGGTTTGCGGGTTTACTGGTACTTGCCATTAGTTTTTCACGTTTGTATTTAGGCGCACATTGGTTAACGGATGTTAGCGGCAGTTGGTTGACGGGCGCTATTATTTTAATGATCGTATTGTTATCGTGGAATCGTCGCAAAGAAACGCGGCCATTGCGACCCACGGGGATTATTACGGTTATCATACTCACGCTGTTATGCACTTACAGTTTTGCGCTTTATCGGCACTTTGCCAAACAATTACAGGATGCCCAGCCGGTGGCGTGGTCAAAGCATATCACCACTGAAGCCGCGTGGTGGAATCAGCAAAGCGCGCATTTACCTTTTTATCGCATTAATCGCTTTGGTTTGCCGCAACAAATTTTTAACTTACAATGGCAAGGCAATTTAACCAACATTCAACACACCTTACTCGCGCAAGGTTGGCAATTGCCACCAGCAAACACTTGGATTGATGCTTTGCATCGTATTACGGATATAGAAAGCAATGAACACTTGCCCATGGTGGCACCTTTATATCGCGATGAAAAACCTGTGTTAGTGCTTATTAAACAAAACAAAACCAGTAACCAACCTTTAGTTGTCTTGCGATTATGGGCTGCTGGCATGCACTTTAGCGATACAACGCAACCGCTATGGACCGGTACGGTAGAAGTTATTCCTCGCACCTATAGCTGGTTATTTGGTGATACACCCCATACGGTCGTCTTAAGTCGCGATTATTTATTTTCTTCCCCGACGCCTGACTGGCAAGTACAAACACGTATTGCGCGAAGTGAGCATGATCATCACAGGCATATTCAGCCAATGTTACTTATTCGTTCGATTCATTATTGAGGATCTATATATAAGGTGCGGGATGTCGGGTAATGGGTAGCGCGTTAATGCAGTGTACTGCGTACTCAGTTCCTCTACCCTATCTTTTGTGAGATACATTTTACTTATCTGAGAATCTATTATGCTATCTGCCTTTGCTCATCTTGCTTATTTTACTGCGGAATGTTTGATTATTGTATTAATGCTATTAGGCTTGTTAGCAGGGTTATTGGCACTGATCAGTTTTAGTCGTCAAGCGATGTCCGGCAAATTGGAAATTACCCATTTAAATGAAGGCTATCAAGATGCGCGAGCGCAATTGATGGAAGCGGTTGCAACTAAAAAACAATGGAAAGATTTCCAACATGCTCAAAAAAAACAAATTAAAGAAAATGCGTTAACGCAAGCCACCCGCAAAAAAATATATGTTATTGAGTTTGCGGGGGATATAAAAGCTTCTGCGGTTGCCGCGCTGCGTCGCGAAGTCAGTGTTATTCTCAGTGTGGCAACTTCTGCTGATGAAGTAGTGGTTAAATTGGAAAGTGGTGGTGGCATGGTGCACGCGTATGGTTTGGCAACAGCACAACTCATGCGCTTACGTAACCATAAAATTCCATTGACAGTTATCATTGACAAAGTTGCCGCCAGTGGTGGCTATATGATGGCTGCGGTAGCTAATCAAATTATTGCTGCGCCGTTTGCCATGATTGGTTCGATTGGTGTCATCTTACAATTACCGAATTTTAATCGTTTACTCAAAGATAAAAACATTGATTTTGAACAAATCACGGCGGGTAATTTTAAGCGTACTTTAACGATATTTGGTGAAAACACGGAGGAAGGCCGTACTAAAATGCGTGCTGAATTGGAAGCCATTCACCAACAATTCAAGCAATTAGTCGCCCATTATCGTACCGGTATTGATATTGATAAAGTGGCGACTGGCGAGCATTGGAGTGCCAGTGAAGCCTTATCACTTAAACTCGTCGATGGTTTGGCGACCAGCGATGAATTTTTAGATGCACGCTTACCTAACGCAGATATTTATTGCGTACGCTATCAATTAAAAAAATCTTTAAGCGAAAAGTTTTTTGCCAGTACGGGCCGCGGTATACGTCATTTAGGTCAATCGCTCGGTATCCCCTACATAAAGTAGGGTAGATGTTGGCGATGGGGGAGTTGTTAGAGGGGGAAAAAACGGCAGGAAAGCCGTTTTTGTCGCACACAGTGCGCCCGCCAGGGCGAGCCTCCAGGGAAGGAGGCGAGACAATGCG
>VFKI01000153.1 GCA_009885665.1 Gammaproteobacteria bacterium | reverse complement strand
CGGAAGAAGAAAAATCGCAGGAATACTGAAGTATTTCGAGGTTTTTCGACTGAGGAACGTTTATAGATGATGCCATGATGGGATGCAAGGTGTAAAAGTTATTTATGCGCAGGGTCTTATTGACTCAGTCGCTTATACATCACACCCTGCACAATGAAAAAATAGGGCACAACCCACAAGCTCATAATCACGACCAAAACAAACACACCAAAAAAACCGGCCAAGGGATGAATAAACTGCAAGGCAAAACCCAGTGAAGCACCCATACCCAAAACAATAGCGAACACGATATTAATTAATAAAATACCGAACAAAGCAACAACATGTCCACGCGTACGCTGAAATGATTGCGCAATAGCCGTGACAGGCCCCACCTTTTCAATAATTAAAATGGCACGTACTAAACAAAGCCTCAGTATGATATAAAACATCCAAACGCCACCCATAATACTGGCCAACATTGCAATCAATCGCGCGATAGCCGAAAGCGCAGCGGGCATAAAAGCGGGCGCCATGATACCGCCCACTATTAACAACAGCCCTGGCAAAGTAATAAGCAGCGTCATTAATATGGCGCCGATCATTCTCAACAGCAGTCCGCCATTGAAACCATAGCCGATCATGGCAATACTCAGCTTGTTATCATTTACGCGTTGCACACCCATATAGAGCATACCCCACGCCACCATCCCAGAGACAATATATATAACAATTGAAATGACTAAAGATAAAGCCTGCTTCTGCCAAGTCGCGTCATCATATGGCAACAAATTTACCCCCATCTGCAGCACTTGTGACAATGCAGCGAGCACGGCCAACAATATAGCGCCTATAAAAAAAATGGCTTTACAGCCGCTTATCTTGCTTATCGCCGTCTCTACCGTTGCTAATGCGGAAAATTTTCCACTGTTACCATCCATGTCTCGCTCCTTTTATGGGGTTACGCTATAAACCGACATTCCGCACCTTTGTCTTTTTCGATAACGCTTCGTTAAAAATGTGTTTTAAATG
>VFKI01000192.1 GCA_009885665.1 Gammaproteobacteria bacterium | reverse complement strand
CGGTGTCGTCGGCGCGTCACCTTGTATCAGTCCATAGATTTGCCAGAGCACAACCAAAACAACGACGATGACAATGACCATTGTCACTTTTTTACGGATGTCAGCGGTGTTTATTTTGTCTGCTTTGTTTGCTTTATTTGCTTGTGTGTCTGCCATGATTTAGCTTCCTAATGCTTGAAGAATAATATTCCCTGAAAATACGCCTTCACGAATGGTAATGTTCACCCTTGATAAGACTAAGGGCAAGCCTTGCAGTTTTTTTGCCAATAAATCGAGCGAGCTGGGCGACATGTTACTAAAATTAAGGGTGAGATCCGCACTGCTATAATTGCCACGGTTACGAATAGCCGCCAATGTCACCGGATTGCCCGGTACGACATAGGAGACATTGTCAATGAGTGTTGCCATGACTTGTTGCAGTGGCATAATTTCGTTAGACGCCGTGCGTATCGGCACATTGATGGGCAGTGCAACTTGCAAGCCTTCCGGCAAGATGGTAACCGTTGCATTGTTGGCCGTCGCCCACGCAAACAAAACATGCGTACGCATCCCTGTCGATTTCATCGACGCTTGTATGATACGACTCTCACTGGAAAAACTGACGCTAGCGGGTTGCCAGCCTGGCGCCGTATAAAGTTGCGCCAAACGATTATTCACTGCCGCAAGTTGTTGCCCCGCATCGGGCACGGCTAAGGTATTTAAATACGCTTGATAAGGATTGGTTAATTCAGCATAGGTTATCGGCGGCGGCCGATTGGTCACATAATACCAACCCCCGACTAGCGCCACAATAATGGCACCGATAACGACCATTTTTTTAATCGGTAATACGCCTATACCCATGCTGGCCAACGCGACGTCGACGGGGTCGAGGCGATACTGGCGGTATTTTGGTAACACTGGGAATAACGGTTGATCCAACACAGTAAATGAATTGATGGCAGCGGCATCGAGCGCAAATTTATCCGCTGTCAGTGTTGCGGCAATGGGTACATCCCCATAGATATAAATATCAAAATGATGCTGTTGTTGGGTGCGCAAGATCACCAATTCATCGGCAATACTGTCGATGGGAAAACTGCCATCGAGATAGACGCTGCCGCCCGTCACCACGACTAATACGGCTTGGGTCGTGCCGGCTAGCGCTTCACAATAAATTAAATCGTTGGGGCGTTGAAAATAATGCCAAACGGATTCACCCAGTAAATAACCCGCCTCATTGGAAAAAGCGATTTCATATTGCTCAGCATTCTTGCGTTGTAGCGCAATAAATTCGCCATGTTGTTCGGCGAGCAAGTGCGCTTCTCTTTTGAGAAGCGAATCTTTTTTAACGCTTAGCGTGTCGCGATAGGCGGGAATAACAAAATGTTCACCATCTTCGCGGGCGATGTGTGGCATTAGGCAAGTCCATGCAAAACAATGGGGGTGATGAGGACGATCGTTTCGGTACTGTATTGCGATGCCGTTTTACCGCCCAACGCTTGAGAATTTAAAAATTGCGATGCGCCGGCGGTATTATTTAATTGACGGAAACCCGCCAAAATCAACGTGTCACCCGAACGCACCAAGCTGCGCTGGTTAAACAATTTTTGCGTGGTATTCGGCACTTGAATCGCGCTGGCGGTGATTGACTTGTTTAGGTTTTCTTGCACGGATTGACCGTTGGAGGTAATAGTTTGAAAACCTAAATTACTGGATAAATCGGCATTGATTTGTAAATACACTTTATCGCCAATAATTTTAGGTAAGACATAGAGTGTCATACCGGTGACCAACGTGCCAGGGGTTAATTGTGAGGTGACGCCTGAAGTGCCGCCAGTGGTGCCGGTGCCGGCCAAGGTGGTGGTCTGAATGCTGGCCAGATAACCGGCTGAACTTAAAATTCGCAGTGACGAGACTTGGTCATTTTGACACAAGAGTTGTGGTTGATTGACCACTGACACTTTGCCTTGCATTTGTAAGGCATTGATCAACGCGTAAATACCGGTTTTTCCGGTATCCGTGGCATTGACAAGATTGTTAAACCCGGGTGTGGCCGCATTGCCAATATTTAATTGCAGGGGTGAAGCGGATAATGAAATCGGCTGACCGCCTTGTTGGTTTAATTGAAAGTAACCGCCCAAAGCATGTTTTACCGCATTCCAATTAATGCCATAATTAAAATCACTTTCTAAGCTCACGGAAAGCACTTGTACTTTGACTAACACCTGGCGTGATAAGTTTTGGTTGAGACTGGTGATGTATTGTCCCACCAAGGCAACATTGGTCGGACGGTCGCGCACCGTCAAACTGGTGGTAGATTGTGACACGACCACTTTGCCCTCTTTGGTCAGCATTTGTTTGACGGAATTCTGCAAATCTTTCCACAGCGAAATGGTGCCTTTTAAACTGCTGTATTGTGATGCTGCGCTGTCATCAATCGTAGCGCTGACCGATGCACCGCCACCTGAACCACCGCCGACGGTGGAAACTGAGCCGCCACCCGCGGCTTTACCCATCAGGTAATCAGATTCGCCTGGCATAAAAGCAATATCAAATGTTTTGGTGACAAAGGCTTGCCAGTAAATATTGTTGCCATTAATCGTGTAAACATAACCGCTACGTGCAGCGAGGGCATCCAGCGCGCCCTTGACGGTGCCCGTGTAATTGATAGACACAGCAAGCTTGTCATCGAGACCGACTTGATAGCGCGTTAACACATGACTATTGGCGCCGCCGGCAATGACACGGCTGAAATAGCTAAAGGGCAATCTTTCGCCGCGTAAGACGAGGGTGTTTTTTAACCAATACGGTTGTTTGATCAAGTTGATCGGCGTTTTATCGACATAAAGACCTTGATTAACGATGAGCGGCGGTGCAGTTTTTACTTTTTGTGCCATTTGTTGTTTTTCATACGCCATTTTATCTTTGACATCGGCGACATTGTCTTCCGTTTGTGGATAAAGCGCAGAATGACAGCCCGTCAAGGTAAGCACCAGTGAGCAAAGAGCAAAAGTAAGCGCGCGTTGAAAATATTTCATCAGACTATCCTCTGTACAACGATCATGCGTTGATTGGCCATAAACATTTGCGCTTGTAGTGGAAAAGGTTTAAATAATTTTGTCATCACTTCAGGGAGTGTTGCGCCGGTGATGCGGCCATCAAAGTTATAGTCGACCGGGACTTTCCAAATGACTTTCCAGCCATAACGACGCATGATGCGTTCTACATTATGTTTGAGTGAACCGCTGACACTGATGGCATACATGGGTGCCGGCGTGCCGAGGTTGCCATCGTTGATGATCGGTGTGAAAGCTCTATCCGTTTGTGTGCCCGCATTAAAATACGGTTCAGCAGTAGCAACGGGGGCTTCGCCTTTCCACGTCAGATGCGTGTGACCGCGACGATGCCATGGGCGTGGTGCAAATGCGATATCTTGTTTTTCATAGGCAGGATGAAAAGGCGGCGCAGCATATTGCGGACGCGGCGTAAAGGTGACGGGATGGGGTGATGGTTGATAAGCAAGCTCACGCGGCGCACCCGCAATAGGCGCTGAGACTTGCCAACCCGCGGCAGCCACGAGCGGAAAGCTAGAAAGTGCTGTAAAAATCAGCGAAAAACACACCGGCATTACACGGACACGACAACATTTCATTCGGCAACTCCATCTAGCCTATACCCATACCGGATAGTTCCCGGTCCATCGGATAAAATTAAAATATATTGCAATATAAGCAATCTAGCGCAAATACGTAAGTGAAGGCAAGTCACTGCGCAAAATTTTTATTTGCTTGGAATACATTGATCGAGCCCGACGGTGTTTCAGCACCATTATTGGGTACACAACGGGTGAACGCCATGACATTACCTATCATTTTGCCCCATTGTATAGCGTTGCTGTTGTTTAGGATGGTGACCCCGCCATCTTGGGTTTGCACCGCTAAGCAAACACGCCAGTAATTTGTCGTTTGGTCAGTGATGTAGGTTGGCGTGCCATTGCTGTAGCTTTGCCAGCAGGGTGCAGGAGAAGGCGTGCCGCTGATTGTACAATCATTGGGGCCACCACTGCCCGCATTGCCTGGCGCAACGGGGCCACCGGGTGTGCTTGTGTCGCCGCCACGTGCAAAAGCAGAAAATGCGGTTAATGGATATAAGTTGGCTTTGCAGCTATTGTTTGCGTTACTGCCTACCGGGTCATAAGCGCCGCTCGCAGACGTGCCCTGACACGTCGGATTGCCATTCACCCCGGCAACCGACGCCGGCACCACCATAATGGATGGCGTCATGCCCGCTGGACAATTCGGAGCAGGGACACATGAGCCGCTATAATAAATTCCAGCAAAATTAACCGAGCGGGCATTATTTAAATTTTGGCCGGGGATGTTCACGCTGGACACGACTTCGGTGCAGCCTGTATACGGCGGACTGGTACAAGCAGCATCTTGTGCCGGTGGCGCGGCGTTGGATGTGACGCTGGCGGGCGTAGTGATATAGGCCATGGGTAAGCCGCCGGCAATAATCAAGGCATCGACGGGTGTGCTGACGGCGGTGGCGACATAGAAATTACCGCCATGATCACTGGCTTGCGTGTCACAGTTAAGAGAATAATTATTGCTATACGGATTCATACTAAAACCATTCGGCAAATAACTACCGGAAAAATTATTGTTGGTCGCGCCGGTGAGGGTGTTGGGGACTGTCCACGTTGTGGTGCCGCAGGTGATCGGCCACTTTGAATTGTTAACATAATACGACAAGCCGCTATTCAATAATTGCTGAATTTGCAAGACCGTTTTATCACGCCGCAATTCTTGCGCTTTGCGCGTGGAGTAATTCAACAGCATCAGAATTAACGAACTGGCAATTGCCAGGACGAGCAGCATTTCGACTAACGTAAATCCGTGTTGTCGCTGTTTGTGCTGCGTTTGTTGCGCGTGCTTTTTGTGTGCGTCTTGCTTTTGTTGCTTCTTTCGCATCTCCATTTGCTAGCTCCCACACAAATAATTGCTTGGATTGGCTTGTCCAGTTGGATTCGATTGTGCGCCACTTAATGTCGCCATACCCTCATTGGTATACTGCATATTGAATTGTTTTACCAGTGGCTTGGACAGCCAGAGCGAGGAATTGGTATCTGCATCAAAAATCGCCGCGGGACGTTCCCATACTAAGTAGCGCGAACCGCTGCCGGTACAATTGTCACCCTTATCGGGTAGGGGTGCAGATTCACACGTGTCGCTGGCGTTAGCTGTGACGCAACTGGCTGACAAGATATTGGCCAGCGTGGC
The DNA here is from genome assembly GCA_009885665.1 of Gammaproteobacteria bacterium. Classification (GTDB taxonomy): domain Bacteria; phylum Pseudomonadota; class Gammaproteobacteria; order DSM-16500; family DSM-16500; genus VFKI01. The sequence continues at coordinate 7,337 of VFKI01000192.1, read as the reverse complement.
GGCATAAGCGCAATTTTTTAATTTCACGCTGACTTGCGCGTTCCAGAGAATGACGACTGAATTTATCAGCGGCGTGGTTTGTTGCCCCGCGATGCAAGCGGGGGGATTGCCCGTCCCTGCGCAAGCATAGACATTCATTTGCGAATCGGGTTGACGATTAAATTGTAAAGCGTAACCATTACCCGCCACGCCATTATCCACAAGTGGATTAGTCGGTTGCCAATCTTTCGTATTGAGAAAACCAGCAGAAAATAAATCTTTGCCATCATTGCTGCCGGTATTGATCGTGAGTGCGACAGGATTGCTCGGGCTATTAACAGGGTCGAGTGCGCCAGGCGAGCGCGGTATGCCGGCGGCAGAGTAATTCACGCGGCAATTGGCTTGATAATAATTGCGCATCACTTGGAATAATTGGCTGACATTGGCGCTAAGCTGATTTTGATCTGCGCCCATTTTAAATTGATTATAATATCGCATACCGAGAAGGGTCAGGCTTGACATGATCGCCAGCACCAGCAGTAATTCAAGCAATGTCATCCCGGTAATTTTCTGCTTCTTTTGCCTTTTTTGCTTCATCATTGCCCCATCGACATGCCGGTGAGAAAAATGCCGCGAATAATTGTCAAAATAAGATAGGCACCGACTAATAGCAAAATACCGCCCAACATGCGCGCAATGATTTTCATGGTCTTTGCAGTGTTTTCTGCGCCGCGAATGCCCATACGCTTTAAGCCGTGCTCGAAGCCTTTGACTTCCGCCATGATGCGTAGGCGCAAGACATCTTTTTCATCAATGAGACCGGTCGTTAAAATGTCTGCCACATTGCCTTTACCGGTCGATAGCAAATGTTCCATATTAACGAGATGCGATGCGAGATAAGGTGGTGAGCGATATTGCATAATACGCAAAGCATTTTTGAATACCACGCCGTTTTCAACTAATAATCCTAGGGTTTCCATAAAGCGCGCGGCGACAAATTTTTTATATAGTGAAAAGGGCGGGATATTGTCGAGTAGCGGGCGTAGTGCACCAATATAATTATCTAAAACGCGCAGCATGATGATAACAAAAGCAATTGCCGCGGCAATCACGAGCCACCATGCATTGCGAATCAGGGCGGCAAGGTTGACGAGATCACGTCCGGCTTGTGGCCATTGATCGATCGATTTGATGGCCTTAAATTGCACAAAGACTGAGCTGTCGAGATAAACAATGATGCCGCATGCCATCAGAATGACCAGCAGTGGATAGCTGACGGCGCCAATCAATACGCCCATCGAGCCGCTGCTGCGTCCCAGCGTATTGATGGCAGATTGTAAGGTTTCACCTAGCGCACCACCGGCTTCGCCGACGCGGACAATTTCAACGATATTGACGCCAAACCATTCGCGCATCCCTTCAGCCAGTGGCTTGCCTTCTGATATTTTTTGGGCAATGGCGCGTGCGACATCGTGGGTTAAGCCGGTGGTGGCTTGCACCATCATTTCAATGGCGCGATTGGCGGGAATGCCGTCAGCAACCAATACATTAAAATCTTCCAGAAAGCCGAGTTGGGCTTTGGTGCCGAATTGAAATTTTTTCAGGCGATGCGGCAGGCTGGCAATAAACCCTTTTGTATTTGCAGTTAGCTCATCGAGCCATTCCATGGCAATATTCCTTGCTTATTTATAGTGATAAGACGTTGTGTTCGTCGAAGTATTGATAGGGCCGACGACTTTTTCGGCATCGAAGGGGTCGATCAATCCTTCTTCTATCAATTCGACGGCGCGCGCATGAAAATCCATCCAGCCATTGCGTTTCAGCATTTTTTCCCAGTTGAGTGTATCGCATTTTTGAATGAATTGACGACCTTCTTCGTCCACCCAAATCACTTCTGCCACCACGGTGCGGCCGCCAACGCCGCTGCCATGACAGCTATCACAGCCCGGGCCGCGTGCTTTTGCTTTATCCATGATGGCGGCGCCGAGTACGCTTTCCCAATCGCTCAAATATTCTTGATGACGTTCCGAGCTACGCAAAGGGACGGCGCATTGCTGGCAGACTTTAGGCACGAGGCGTTGGCAAATCAGGCAGCGTAACACGCTGCTGTCGCTGAGAAGCACGGGAGAAATATGCATATCGACCAAGCGCGTGATAATGGCGGTGGCACGATTGGTGTGCAAAGTGGTTAACACTAAGTGACCGGTGATGGAGGCGCGCACCATGACATTTGCGGTATCTTCATCGCGCATTTCGCCGAGGATGATGACGTCAGGATCCATACGCAATGCGGCGCGCCCCATACTGGCAAAGCTGCGATCTTCTTTTTCGGTATTGACGGGGACTTGTGTGGCTTCTTCAATGACTTTTTCGACAGGATCTTCAATGGAGTAGAGTTTTTGAGTGGTTTCGACCATTTCCATGCAAGCAGCTAGGGTGGTTGTTTTACCCGAACCGGTTGGACCTGCGACGATGATGGCGCCAAACGGTAATTTCAATGCCATTTTGATAATATCAACTTGTTTTTGTGTATAGCCTAAATCTTCTAGCGTTGTTTTGCGCGCAGTGCCGGTGGCTAAGATACGCATGACCATATCAAAACCGCCATGTGCGGGGACGCTGGCTAGACGAAGACGAATATCGCGCCCTTGGATCTTCAGTGGCATAGAAGCATCTTGTGGCACCAGCGGATTGAAGTGGGATGTCGCGTGATCGGTTTCTTTATTGAAGGCGACGGAAGCGAGTTCGCGGCCTAATTTTTCTGACCATTCGGCATAAACGCGCAATTCGCCATGTTGGCGCATCCGAATCTTGGTGTAGTTTTGGCGCACTTGAATGTGGATATCGCTGACATCTTGACGAACAGCTTCAAGAATTAAATCGCGTAATTGTTGCTGCTGTTCACTAAAAGTTGTGCTGGTTTCGCTGTGGGCGGTGGCGACTGTTTCGGTTTGACCGCTGGCCATTAACAAATGAATCAGCGAGGGCGTGGCGGCGAACACTTGGCCGGGATGTATCCCTTTGGCCAGCATGATGGATTTGCAATTTTGTATGACGCGTGACGTCGGGTCGGAAGAAAGGATCGAGCCGCTTTTTAACGCGACCAGCGAACCTTGCTCTTTGCACCACGCCAGCATTTCATCCATGACGTGATCGCGCGCGTCGAGCTCAGACTGGCTCGTGACGAAGTCAGTTTGTGTTGTGTCTGCATATTGCTGCAATGCGATGAGCAATTGCTGGTTTGCATCTGCTGCTGGGTTTAAAGTGTCTGCCATGCTTGCCTCATGCGCGCTATAATCCATTATGCCTATTCGGATTATGGTCTACACTTGCCGTAAATACAATGGAGCGAGTAATATGACTCGAGTCATATGCTTTATATTAACTTTGTCGTGGGAGTGTCGTGATGACGGAATTGACAGAAACGAGTGTTGAAATTCTCGGCAGAACTTATCCGATGCGTTGTCCGGCAGAAGAGGTCGCTACGCTACGTGAAGCTGCGCGCCTGCTGGAAAGTAAAATGCGTGAATTTCGGACAGCCTCAGGCGTGGTTAAACCAGAAATGGTTGGCATCATGGCGGGCTTGAATATTGCGTGTGAACTGGTGCGGCTGCGGCAGGATAAAGGCAATGAATTACAGCAAATCACGCATCGGCTGTATGAATTAGGGAATCGTATTGGCCATGCTTTGCATCCGTGTGAGCAGCTTGAAGCTGTGCCTGCTGAGTGAGTAAGGTGAATTTGCGCGATAGGTTGCGTGCGCGCCGCCGCGCTTTATCAGCGCCGCTGCGTATTGTCGCTGCATTGCAAGCAGCGGCGCATTTGGCGCGCGCAGGCTGGTTTCAGGCGAGCGAGCATATTGCCTGTTATCTAGCCAGTGGCGAAGAATTTGCGACGGGGAGTTTGATTGATACTATTTTTCAGCACGATAAAAAGTGTTATTTGCCTGTCGTACAAACGTTATCTCCTTCACCTTTATTGTTTGCACGTTATCGCCAAGACGATCCATTGCAATTAAATCGCTATGGTTTATGGGAACCTGTGTCGCACGCAGAATGTATTGTACCGCGCGAATTGGATATGGTGTTGTTGCCATTGGTGGGGTTTGATGCGGCGGGCCACCGACTGGGCATGGGCGCGGGCTATTATGATAAAACATTTGCGTTTTTGCACGAACCTTCTGTCGCGCAGTGCAAAATGGTGGGCGTGGGGTTTGCGTGTCAGGAAATAGAGGCAATTGTGGCGGATGCGTGGGATGTGCCGTTAGCGGGTGTGCTAACGGAGCGGGGAATTAGCTATATTTAAGCCCTTTTTCATATAATACTTTTTCAGTTTGGGTGAGATGATGTGCTTCTTTTTCCGTTAACATTAAGGGCAATAAGGGCGCCATACTATTTGCCGTAATATAAAATTCACACATCGCCGCGATATTTTTACGATAATACGCGCCACCAAATCCCACCAAACGTGTCACCAGCGGGCGCACTGGCATATCATTCATGCCGTCGCCCGTATAGCCTAGCCGCGGATGCTTTTGCTTAATTGCTTCGACTACGCTGCATTTACCGATAGGGCGTATCAAGGGCGAGTGACGATCAAACCCGAGATAATTTCCGTGCGCGTCAAACGCTATATCAATCGCAAACACATGCGCGCGTGGTATGTTTAAAAAATCCGCCAGGAGGGCAACGGCGGGATAGACGCCTGCTGAGATGATATAAATCGCTTTACCCATTTTTTGAAAAATGTGAATCACGTCTAATGTGTCTGGCGTCAGCGTGGCAATATAGCGTTGGCCAAGCGTTTCAATGTCGCGCAGTGTGGGTTGTACAAGTTGCAGCCGCTCATGATAAATTTTGGGTGTGATGCCCGTTTGGCTCATCGCAATATGCGTTAATTGTGTGACTGCGTCACCTACGCCATTGTTTTTTGCTAATTCATCGATGCCTTCAATGCAGGATAATGTGCCATCGCAGTCAAAAATAATGGCATCCAGAGGTAGGGATAATTGCCAGTGTAGTGGTAACATGATGCCATCCTTTTTTTTGTAGAGTACTACGCCAATGTTTCGCATACAATTATTAAATGCCATTGCGGCGACAGGTTTGGCGCAGTTACCTGCTGCGCACTATCAAACAGACACAGCCATAACGCAACCTGACGCACTGTTGGTACGATCGCATGATTTGCATGACTTTCATTTTCCAGATTCCGTGTTGGTGGTGGGGCGCGCTGGCGTGGGGGTTAATACCATTCCCGTTGCGGCGTTGACGGCGCGCGGTATTCCGGTGATGAATACGCCGGGCGCCAACACCAATGCGGTGCGTGAGTTGGTGTTGGCGGGCATGTTGTTGGCGTGTCGTCATCTTTGCCAGGCGGCGGATTATGTGCGTCACTTGCAAGTTGCCGATGATGCAAGTTTACATGCGCAGCTTGAAAAAGATAAAAAACAATTTGCGGGTTTTGAATTACGTGGCCGTACGTTGGGTGTGGTGGGTTTGGGGAATATTGGTGTAAAAGTGGCGAATGCCGCCAGTGCGTTAGGGATGCATATTATTGGCTATGATCCGGCTATTACCGTTAAAAATGCCTGGGAATTATCGGCAGATGTACGTAAAGCCGATACGCTGCAGGATATTGTGCAACATGCGGACTTTATCACGGTGCATGTGCCATTAATCGAAGCGACGCGCTATTTGATTAATGCCGATTTGTTGCGGCAATGTCGGCCGGGCACGGTGTTGTTAAATTTTTCGCGTAGTGAAATTGTGGATGCGGATGCGGTGACGGCTGCATTGCAATCGAATGTTTTATCAAGCTATGTCACTGATTTTCCCGCGTTGCAGTTTAAGGATCATCCGCATGTGATTTGTTTGCCGCATTTAGGTGCGTCGACGCGTGAGGCTGAAGAAAATTGTGCGGTCATGATAGTCAAGCAAGTGCGCGATTATTTAGAAAAAGGCATTATTCATCATGCGGTTAATTTTCCAGAAATTGATATGCGCAGTAATCATGCGGCAACCCGTCTGGGGCTTATTCATACTAATACGCCGGGTCGCGTGGCAGATATTTCGCATGTTTTGGCAACCGAAAAAATCAATATCATGAGCATGCAAAATGGCTCGCGTGATGCGATTGCTTATACATTAATCGACACAGATACCCCTGTCGCGCCAGCATTATTACAGGCGCTGGCGAAGATTGAGGGTATGACGCGCGTACGGGTGATGCCTGCGTGATAGTTTTTTTGAAAAAGCGTTTGGCTTTTCACGATGGGGGCTTTGGGGCGCAATCAATGGCAGTCGGTTAAGGCGGGGGCACCACGAGTCGTTACGCTTCTCGCGATGACCCGCCTGAATCCGGTCATGAAATATAAAAAATAGACTATGCTCGCGCAGTCATGATGGTGTTAAAAGTGGAGGCATAGTCGGTATGACATGTGCGGTACCATTTTTGTTGCATCAAGTTTTTGCGCCATTTTGTCAAGGCGGTGTAAGGTGTTAAGTCGATGTTGGTGACTTCACACACATCCAGTGCCGATAACATCACAATATCAGCCAAGGTCAGCGTGTCGCCCGTTAAGTAAGCATGCGTGCTAAGTTGTTGCTCAACCATGGGGAGATATTTGGCCAGCCAGTCGCGTCCGTCTTTGAGAGAGCGCTCATCAATGGTGGCATCGGAAAACTTGTAAAAATGGGTATTGAACATGACTTTGCTGGTCGCGGTGGCGATGTGTTGTGTGGCAAAGTCTATCCATTGGTCAACTTGACCGCGTTGTTGTAAATCACGTGGATAAATAGGTGAGCCGGCTTTGTCTGCCAAATAACGAATGATGGCATTGCTTTCACCGAGGGAATAGCCGCCATCCCGTAAAGCAGGAATTTTGCCGAGTGGGTTAATTTTGAGAAATTCAGGCTGGCGCTGCTCGCCTTCTCTTAGATTGACGTTATGAAATTCATGCGGAATGTTCAGCTGGTTGGCGACATAGCGCACTTTGTTTGCTGGGGGGGAAAGTGGGTTGCCATAAATACGAATCATATAAGCGCTCCATTGCGATAAGTGAATCAATCGATAGGTTAAACCGTGCATACTATCTTTACCATGAAAGCATGCCGTAATACAACGCATCGTTGTAACCATTCAGCACAATCTTCGAAAAACACCAGCGAGGCCAGATGCAACCTGACTTTGCGCGATGGGGGATAGACTCGCCTCCCTCCTTGGAGGCTCGCCCTTCGGGCGCACTTTGTGCGTCAAAAACGGCTTTCCTGCCGTTTTTTCTTAAGGGGGAGAATCGCGATTCTTCCCCTTTGGAGAAAACGGCAGGAAAGCCGTTTTTGTCGCACAAAGTGCGCCCG
>VFKI01000156.1 GCA_009885665.1 Gammaproteobacteria bacterium | reverse complement strand
TTTTCTTCTTCCGGTACGCTTATATCTGACACCACGCTGGGCGCAATCTGTCAAAGTTATTTATGCGCAGAGCCTTAATTGAATAGATGTCTCACTAGGCCATTCCAATTTACTTATCTGAGAACCGATAAAGGAAAACAAACGCATGCGTATCGCAATCATTCAATTTCCAGGCTCTAATTGTGAGCGTGAAACCGCGATGGCCGTACGGCGTGCTGGTATGCAGCCCGAAGATTTTTTATGGAATATGCCAGCTGAAAAATTGGCGGATTATGCAGGGTTTGTGATTGTCGGCGGTTTTTCTTATGAGGATCGTTCGCGTGCGGGTGTGATTGCCGCGCTGGATCCAATCATGCAAACGCTGCATGCAGAAAGCGCCAAAGGTAAACCTATTTTAGGCATTTGTAATGGCGCACAAATTTTGGTGGAAAGTGGTTTAGTGCCTGGCACTGACTATCGTCAATTATCACTTGCGCTAACGGATAATCGCCGTGTACAAAATGGCCAAGTGGTGGGAACCGGCTATTATAATGCTGAAGTGTATATGCGTGTTTCTGATCGCTATCAATTAAATGCTTTTACGCGGCATTTGACACCTGAAAATATTTTACGTATTCCCGTGGCGCATGCGGAAGGTCGTTTTGTGATACCGCCGGTTTTATTGCATGAAATGCAACTGCAAGGGATGAATGTATTTCAATATTGCGATGCGGCAGGCAATATTGCGGCGGAATTTCCAATTAATCCGAATGGATCAATCGATAATATTGCGGCCATGAGTAATCGTGCCGGTAATGTGATGGCGATGATGCCGCATCCAGAGCGCACGGCTGAAGGGGATGCGATTTTCAAATCGATGCGTGACTATATTGCCAACCATGTTTTTCAGCCAGTCAAGCCATTGTCTTATCAGCCGCGTAGCGCTGCCCGCAAACCGTATCCACTACCGCATATTGAGAATGAATTCATTGTGCAACTATGGCTGACAGATAATCATACGGCTTCAGTGGAGAATGCATTACAGGCGCGCGGTTTTCCTGTAAAAATCAAGCGTTTTGTGCATTGGAAAATGAATGATATTGCTGAAGCAGATAAAATCCATGCCAGCGGCGTATTATATAATGATCGCAAGGAGCGTCTTGTGGCACGCGATCAATTACCCAATACGGCATTGCGTTTATTAGTGCAGGCGCAGGAGGATATTGTTGGCGCACAAAAACAACAAATTTTACAGCATCATTTTGGTGTCGCTGCTACCACGCGTATTCAGCATGGTGTGCTTTGGTGTATCGATGCGCCGGCGGAATATCATGCTGCATTACTCGATACACATATATTTTTCAATCCTTTTTCGCACGAGGTATATCATTATGTTAGCTGAGCGGTATCGTGACATTGTTGCGGCAGGCATGGAGTATCGTTTGACGGAAACGAATTTTAATTTTGGTCAAAAATATCGTGGTAAAGTGCGTGACACGTATGATCTTGGTGATCGTTTATTATTGATTACCACGGATCGTCTGAGTGCATTTGATCGCGTGTTAGCAGCCATTCCGTTTAAAGGTCAGGTGCTGAATTTAACCAGCGCATTTTGGTTTGGTGCAACGCAGCATATCATTGATAATCATGTGTTAGCGATTCCAGATCCGAATGTGACGTTGGCTAAGAAGTGTGAAGTATTTCCAGTGGAATTTATTGTGCGCGGTTATATGACGGGTTCCACGTCAACTTCATTATGGACACATTATAATAACGGCGTACGCGATTATTGCGGCAATATGTTATCCGATGGCATGTGTAAAAACCAAAAATTAGTGGCGCCCATTTTAACCCCGACGACTAAAGAAGCGCATGATCGTCCGGTCAGCTGTGCAGAAATTATTGAATTAGGCTTGATGACAGCGGCTGAGCTGAAAATCGCTGCGGATGCTGCGTTACGTTTATATCAATTTGGTGTGGCGGAAGCGGCAAAGCGTGGTTTATTACTCGTTGATACTAAATATGAAATGGGACGTGATGCAGCGGGCAATATTGTGTTGGTCGATGAAATTCATACGCCGGATTCCAGCCGTTATTGGATAGCGGATAGTTATACTGAACACTTCGCGCGGGGTGAGGAGCCAGACAGTATTGATAAAGAATTTCTGCGGTTATGGTTTGTTAAAAACTGCGATCCTTATAACGATAAAGTGTTGCCCGCGGCACCGGATGATCAGGTGCAAGAATTAGCAGCGCGTTATATTCGCCTCTATGAAATGATTACCGGTCAAGATTTTGCATTTCCCGATCAACGTGAGTCTATTCAAGCGAGGTTGCAGAAAAACATATGTGCGGCAGTGACGGTGCCGTAACCTCGGTGGTTAATCCGTGTTATCAAAGAGGCTTTTTGTCCGCTGTGACCCAAAGCTGCGCGAGCATGGCTTTTCCTTAAATACTTAGCGGGAGGCGCTGTATGTGCGGTATAGTCGGTATTTATAGTCAGACGCCGGTTGCGGCAGAATTATATGACAGCTTAATTCATTTGCAACATCGTGGTCAGGATGCCGCGGGCATGCTGACTTCAGCCGGTAAGTTTTATGTCAAACACGGTTTGGGTTATGTGCGTGAAATTTTCACCCCAGCGGATATTGCGCGTTTAAAAGGGAATATAGGGTTAGCGCATGTGCGTTACCCAACCGCCGGCGGCCATGATATTGAGGATGTGCAACCCTTATGGATAGGCAGTCCGCGTGGTATTGCCTTGGCACATAATGGCAATTTAGTGAATCATGCAGAATTAACGCATGAAATGACAGCGCAAAAACATCGTCATTTAAACTCTTCTACCGATTCAGAAGTATTATTACATTTATTAGCGGAAGGGCTTGAGCAGGCGGGTGATGCGCCCGATGATGTCGAAGCATTTTTTGCTAAAGCGTGCCAAGCAGTCCGTTATGTGATGTCACGTGCGCGCGGTTCATTTTCTGTTGTCAGTCAATTGATTGGCAAAGGCTTGCTGGTATTTCGTGACCCACATGGCATTCGTCCGCTGGTGAGTGGTGCGCGCAAAACGGCGGATGGCACGGATTATATTTTTGCATCAGAAGACACGATGTTTTCAGCGCTCGGCTTTGAGAATATGGGCGATGTTGCGCCGGGCGAAATTGTGTTTGTTAATCAGCGTGGCCAATTGTTTCGCCATATTCTCAGTCAGCAACAATTTGCGCCGTGTATTTTTGAACATGTGTATTTTTCACGACCGGATGCGACGTTGAATGGTGTCAGTGTGTATGCGGCGCGATTACGCATGGGTGAAAAACTGGCGCAACATTGGCAGCGCGTTTTTCCGAAGATATTGCCTGATGTTGTTGTGCCGGCACCTTTTACCTCTAATACGGCAGCGCTTGCTTTCGCGCAACAATTGGGCGTGCGTTATGCTGAAGGGTTATATAAAAATCCTTTTATTGGCCGTACTTTTATTATGCCCGAAGGCGCCGCGCGCCGGCGTAATGTACGCTATAAATTAACGCCGCAAAAAGCAGAATTGGTAGGCAAGCGCGTATTAATTTTGGATGACAGCATTGTGCGCGGCACGACCAGTCGTGAAATTGTGCGTTTGGTTCGTGAGGCAGGTGCGACAGAAATTTATTTTGTCTCCGCCTGTCCGCCGGTCAAGCATCCCTGTTTTTATGGGGTGGATATGCCTTCTTATGCGGAATTGATTGCTGCGAATAAAACGATCGATGAAATTAAGCAATTTTTAGGCGTTGATCAATTATTATATCAAACGATAGAAGATTTAGTGAGTGCGGTACAGGATACGGCAACGCATCCTTGTATGGCGTGTTTGAATGGAAAATATATCGCAGGGGTACCCGTCAATGCTTAAATATAAACGCGTATTGATAGTCGGTTCAGGTGCGCGCGAACACGCTATTGCGCGGGCGTTACAGCGTTCTGTGCATGCACCTGATATTTTTGTATTAGGCAGTACTCAGCAAGCGGGTTTGATGGCAACTGCGCATGCGTATGCGCAAGGCGATATAAATGATGCAGACTGGGTGACGCAATGTGCGCGCGATTGGCAAATTGATTTAGCGATTATTGGGCCTGAAGCGCCATTAGAAAAAGGTGTGGCAGATGCATTGTGGCAGCAAGACATTGCGGTGATTGGGCCGCGTAAAATATTGGCGCAAATTGAAACCAGTAAAGCCTTCGCGCGTGATTTAATGCAGCGCCATGCCATTAGCGGATTGCCGCGTTATCAACGTTTTGATAACATTTCTGGCGTGCAGGCATTTTTAGCGACGCTGGGTGAGCATGCGTATGTCATTAAAGTGGACGGCTTAGCGGGTGGTAAGGGTGTTAAGGTTGCCGGCGATCATTTGCATTCTTTGACCGAGGCGCATCACTGGTGTGAACAATTGGTTGCTGCGCAAAAAACGTTTTTAATTGAAGAAAAATGTATAGGCGAAGAATTTTCTTTATTAGGGTTTTGTGATGGCACGGATATTTTTTTTATGCCACCGGTGCAAGATCACAAGCGCGCGTTTGTAGGGGATCAGGGACCCAATACCGGGGGCATGGGCAGTTTTAGTTGTGCCGATCATAGTTTGCCATTTTTACAGTCAGCAGATTTAACCGCAGCGCAGGATATCAGTCGACACGTGCTGCGCGCGCTGCAGCAACAATGTCAGGCAAGCTATATTGGCATTTTATATGGTGGCTTTATGGCAACAGCGCAAGGCGTGCGCGTCATTGAATTTAATGCGCGTTTTGGCGATCCAGAAGCTTTAAATTTATTGACAATTTTGCGAACGGATTTTTTAGAAATTTGTCAGGCGATGGTGGCTGGAAAATTGGCTGAATTGCCACTCCGTTTTTTGCAGCAAGCGACAGTGTGTAAATATGTGGTGCCGCAAGGGTATCCTGATGCACCCGTTAAGAATAGTGAAATTGATATTAGCGCGGTGCAGCATCCTGAACAATTATATCTTGCCGCAATCGATGTGCATGAAAATAAATTATATGCTACGGGTTCGCGCGCCGCTGCGGTGGTGGGGGTAGGGGATACGTTGGCGGTGGCAGAGCAGCAAGCTGAAAGTGAGGTACGTCGTATTAAAGGAAACATATTTCATCGCGAAGATATTGGCACGGCGCAATTAATTGAAAAACGTGTGCGGCATATGCGTGAATTGCGCGAGCTATCAGCATGATGCGCTTAGCTGTGTTGGGTTCGACGCGTGGTACGAGTTTTGTGCCAGTGTTGCATGCATGTCAGATGAAGCAAATCGCAGCTGAAGTTGTGGTGGTTATCAGTAATCAACAAGATGCGGGGATTTTAGTTAAAGCGCGTGCCGCAAATATTCCGACTGTTTTTATTGATCCCGCCGGATTAAAGCGAGCTGATTTTGATGCAAAGCTACAGACGTGTTTGCAGGAATATGATGTCGATATTGTATTGTTGATTGGCTATATGCGTATTTTATCGGCTGATTTTGTTGCAGCATTTCGTGATCGTATTTTGAATGTGCATCCTTCATTATTACCTGAATTTGCCGGCGGTATGAATGCAGATGTACATCGCGCTGTGTTGGCGGCGGGTAAGCAGGAAACGGGTTGTTCCGTGCATATCGTGACAGCAGCGCTGGATGCAGGCCCGGTTGTGGTACAAAAAAAATGTGTGGTACAGGCAGATGACACGGTGGAAAAATTAACAGCACGCGTACAAGCTTTGGAAGGGCCCGCGTTACTTGAAGCAATTAGAATACTCGGAAAATACCCTAAAATTGGCGGAGCCAATAATGATATTTCACTAGGCTATTCTAATTTATATTAGGAAAAAACACATGAATGAACAAGCAGTCGCAATAAAGCGTGCGTTGATTTCCGTATCAGACAAAACCGGATTGGCTGAATTTGCGCGTGGTTTGCATGGATTGAATATAGAAATAATTTCGACGGGCGGCACGGCTAAATTTTTACGTGATGCGGGTTTACCCGTAACAGATGTTTCGAGCCTAACGCAATTTCCAGAAATTATGGATGGTCGCGTGAAAACGTTACACCCTAAAATTCATGGGGGTATTTTGGGATTGCGTGATGTGCATGCGGGTGTAGCGATTGCGCAAGAAATTCCGTGGATTGATTTGGTGGTGGTTAACTTATATCCTTTTGCAGCGACGATTGCTAAACCCGCTGTGTGTTTTGATGAGGCGATAGAAAACATTGATATTGGCGGGCCGACGATGATTCGCTCGGCGGCAAAAAATATGGGTTGGGTTGGGGTGATTGTTGATCCCGCAGAATATGCGGGCGTATTATCTGAATTACAGCAGCGACACAGTTTGTCCTATGCGACGCGCCGTCGTTTGGCGGGCGCAGCCTTTACGCATACCGCAGGCTATGACGCGCATATCAGTGCTTATCTTACAGAAGCATCAGAAACAACGATTGCCATGCAAAAAAGCATGGATTTACGTTATGGTGAAAATCCGCATCAAGCAGCCTCAGCGTGGCAGTTTCCGGGGCAATCGAGTATTTTGACGGCGCAACAATTGCAGGGCAAACCCTTATCCTATAACAATATTGCGGATAGTGATGCCGCTTTTCAATGTGTACGTGAATTTGCGCAGCCGGCCTGTGTCATCGTTAAGCATGCGACACCCTGTGGCGTGGCAATCGGTGACGATATTGCTACGGCGTTTCAGCGCGCGCTTGCTGCGGATAAATTATCAGCGTTTGGTGGCATTGTGGCGTTGAACCGCACGTGTACGGCGGAAGTGGCTGCAGCATTAAGTGATATTTTTATGGAAGTATTGCTAGCGCCAGATTTTTCGCCGGATGCGTTGACACTTTTGGCGCGTAAAACAAATTTACGTGTATTAGTCGTAGATTTTTCTGGGGCGCGCGCGCCGCTCGAAATGAAATTTATTAGCGGTGGCGTATTGCAACAAATGGTGGATACGCGGGTGCCAAGTGCGGATCAATTATCGGTGGTCACACAAGTGTTGCCTGATGCAGCGATGTTGACGAGCTTACAATTTGCATGGCAAGTGGTAAAGCACGTGAAATCGAATGCGATTGTATTAGCAAAAGATTTTATGACAGTTGGCATTGGTGGCGGTCAAGTGTCGCGTGTTGATGCGGTGGATTTAGCAATGCGTAAAGCAGGTAAATCATTGCAAAATTGCGTGTTGGCGTCGGATGCGTTTTTCCCATTTCGTGATAGTATTGATCATTTGCAAGGGACGGGCGTACGCGCCATCATTCAGCCGGGCGGTTCGGTGCGTGATAATGAAGTGATCGATGCGTGTAATGCTTTAGGTATCGCTATGGTGTTTACTGGGGTGCGGTGTTTTAAGCATTAATCTGACGCGCGTCAATGCAGTGTGCTGCGCACTTCAGTTCTTCTACCCTATCTTTTGTAATAGATACTTATATAGGAGCATAAAATGATTGTCAGTATTCTCATGGGTTCCAAGTCCGATTGGCCTATCATGGAACATGCGGCAAATTTGCTAGATGAATTAGGGATTCGCAATGAGGCGCGCGTGTTGTCTGCGCATCGTATGCCGGTGGCGTTGACGGATTATATTCACAGTGCTGAAAAAAATGGCACGCAAGTATTTATTGCTGGCGCGGGTGGTGCGGCGCATTTACCGGGTGTTATTGCGGCACAAACGATTTTGCCAGTGATTGGTGTGCCGATTCAATTGCCGGTCTTAGATGGCTTGGATTCTTTATTATCTATCGTCCAAATGCCAGGCGGTGTGCCGGTTGCGACGATGGCCATTGGTAAGCCTGGCGCGATCAATGCGGCTTTATTTGCTGCGAGTCTATTTGCCATCACTGAGCCGCGTTATGCGACGGCGATAAAACAGTATCGCCAACGTCAAGTTGATAAATTAACCGCACAAAGCGACCCTAGAATAGCTTAAAGAGGAATTATCTTATGTTATCCCACGCCCCATTACGTGAAATCGATGCTGACATTTGGCAATGCATTACAGCAGAACAAAATCGTCAGGAAGCACATATTGAATTAATTGCCTCAGAAAACTACGTGAGCCAGGCGGTGCTTGAAGCGCAGGGTTCGGTGCTCACCAATAAATATGCCGAAGGCTATCCGGGTAAGCGTTATTATGGCGGCTGCGAATTTGTGGATATTGCTGAAAAATTAGCAATAGAGCGCGCCAAACAATTATTTGGCGCAGCCTATGCAAATGTGCAGCCGCATTCCGGTTCTCAGGCAAATGAAGCGGCTTATATGGCATTGATTAAGCCGGGTGATGTGGTGTTGGGCATGAGTTTAGCGCATGGTGGACATTTGACGCATGGTTCATCGGTCAATTTTTCGGGAAAACTTTATAAATTCTTTTCATATGGTTTAGATGCGAATGGCTATATTGATTATGCGGAAGTCGCGCGTTTAGCAAAAGAACAGCAACCTAAATTAATCGTGTCAGGGTTTTCAGCGTATTCACGTATTGTCGATTGGCAACGTTTGCGTGAAATTGCCGATAGCGTCGGCGCGTATTTATTGGCGGATATGGCGCATGTCGCAGGTCTTGTGGCAGCCGGTATTTATCCTTCACCTGTGCAAATTGCGGATGTCACGACGACGACGACACATAAAACCTTGCGCGGACCACGTGGTGGCATGATACTGGCAAAAGCCAATCCGGAACTTGAAAAAAAATTAAATTCGGCAGTTTTTCCAGGGGGGCAAGGTGGCCCCTTGATGCATGTTATTGCGGCAAAAGCAGTTGCTTTTAAGGAAGCGTTGCAACCGGGCTTTACACGCTATCAACAGCAAATTGTTGAAAATGCCAAGCGTATGGCAACAATATTATTAGCACGTGGTTTTAACGTCGTCAGTGGCGGCACGGATAATCATTTAATGTTGATTGATTTAATCGATAAAAATGTGACGGGAAAAGATGCGGAAGCCGCGTTGGGCAAAGCATGTATTACTGTGAATAAAAATACCGTGCCTAACGATCCGCAAAGTCCTTTTGTGACCAGTGGTTTACGTGTTGGTACGCCCGCAGTGACCACGCGCGGTTTTAAAGAAACGGAATGCGAACAATTGACGCATTGGATGTGTGATATTCTTGCCGATATCCACAATGAAAAAACCCTTGAAAAAGTCAGGGAAAATGTACGCGCGCTTTGTCAGCGTTTCCCGGTGTATCAAATGAATAAGGTTATCTGCTGATGCGCATGCGCCCGCAATCGATCGGTTTCACTTTATTGTTGGGCGCATTATCCTCCTTGACGCCGCTGTCAATTGATATTGGCTTACCCGCTTTATCAAAATTGGCCTTGTCGTTGCATACGACGCCGGCAGCGGCAGCGTATACCTTGACGTTTTATTTGGCAGGATTTGCGCTGCTGCAATTATTGTATGGGCCCTTAGCGGATAGTTATGGGCGTAAACCGGTATTATTGATCGGTGCTATTATTTTTTCCATTAGTGGTTTGGCTTGCGCGCAAGCCAGTTCAATTACGGCATTGATCGCATGGCGCTTTTTGCAAGGTGCAGGTGCGGCAGCCGGTGTGGTCACAACGTTGGCGATGGTACGTGATTTATTTGAAGGCAGTGAAATGCGCGCCCGTCTTTCGTATGTTAGCACAGTGATGGCGGTGTCGCCGGCAATTGCCCCTGCGTTGGGGGGTGCCATATTGTATTTTGCCAGTTGGCGCGCGATCTACGCTATGTTAGCCATCGCAGGCAGCGTGTTGGTCATATTTATTTGGCTGGGCGTAACAGAAACATTGTCGCCCATGCACCAGGTGAGATTTCACCCGCGTCAAATTATGACGAGTTATCGACGCATTTTGACTGATCCGCGTTGTCTTGGTTTTGGCTTGGTGATGACGTGTGCTTTTGGGAATTTGTTTGCCTATGTGACCGGCTCGTCTTATGTTATGTTGGATATCTTGCATCTTTCCCTGTTTGCTTATGCAGCGACATTTGCAGCAACAGCATGCGGCCTTATGCTAGGTTCTTTTGTGAATGGCCAGCTCAACGCGCGGGGTGTGTCGCATCATTTTTTATTGCAAACGGGTTTAAGCGTTGCGCTGATTGCCACGATTTTACTGGTCATCATCACGTGGGCGGGTGTGCCGCGTTTAATAGTGTTGTTGCCTTTGCTCGTGCTGAACACGTCTTGCTATGGTTTAATTGTCCCTAATGCAACATACGCTGCTGTTAATCACGTGCCGGAAATTGCAGGTGTGGCATCGGCGGTGATAGGATCGTTACGCATGATTGGCGGGGCGATTTCGGGTGTTGCGGTGGCGTGGTGGTATAATGGCACGTCAGCGTTAGCGATGACGGGCGTTATGTCACTTGCCGCGATAATTGCATTTTTACTGTATTTTTTATGGTTGCGGCCGGCATTCCGCACCGAAGTATTTTTTGTATAAATCGAGGAAAAAATGGGTTTTAAAGCGCAGTTTACACGCAAGTAAATGAGTATTGAAAACACATTTTTAACGAAGAGTTATCGAAAAAGACAAAGGTGCGGAATGTCGGTTGTGGCGCTTGCCTGCCGTTTAGGGGTAATCTCATGTCCAAGCTCATGGCGGTAATTCCAGTTACAGATATCCATAACGCAAAAATAAAAATTGCCGATGCCGGTCAATTAGCCGATGGGTTTGAGTTACGTCTTGATTTCTTGTCGGAGATTAATATTCATGAAATCCGTGTGCTGCGAGAAGCCTGTCATGGCGCCGTGATATTTACGTTACGGAAAAAAGCGCAAGGGGGATTTTATCGCCACGCTGAAAAACATCGCTTACGTGATATTGAACATTTATGTGAATTAAAACCCGATTATTTTGATATTGAATATGATATTGAACCTAATTTTGTCGACCATATTCATCATAAGTTTCCGGATATTCAATTGATTGCTTCGCGTCACGATTTTGCCGGCACGCCCGAAAATTTAGCTGCATTTTTAGAAGAAATGCAACAAGCGGGTTTTTCACAATATAAAATTGCGTGTCAAGCAAATTCCATTATTGATGCTTTGCGTTTAATGCGTTTTGTGCGGCATATGCGTGACAGTGTGGCGTTGACGGGTATAAGTATGGGTGCGCTGGGCGAGAGCAGTCGAATTTTATCGCCGGTACTGGGTAATCAATTCACCTATGCCAGTGTGCATGAAGCAGACGCGGTGGCGCCGGGGCAGTTAACCTTGGCAGAATTGGTTAACACTTATCAAGTGAAACGCTTGAATACGCAATCGGTCATTTATGCGCTGTTAGGTGATCCGGTTGCGCACAGCGTCGGTCATATCTTACATAATCAAGCTTTTTGTATGTTGGCATGCAACGCTATTTACATCAAATTGCCAGTGCCTGCCAGTGAATTACCGCATGTTTTGACGCACTGTCGTGTTTTGCCGTTTGCGGGATTTAGTGTGACGATGCCGCACAAGCAAGCCATTATGCCGATTGTGGATGAAGTGGGACCTTACGCGCGCGCGATGGGCGCCGTGAATACGGTAGTGATGCGTGAAAAAAAATGGCTGGGCTATAACACCGATGGGCCTGGCGCGTTACACGCTTTGTTGGGCGATGCGCATTTTTCAGCGTTAGAGAATAAGCATTTGGTTATTATCGGCTGTGGTGGAGCGGCGCGCGCGATTACGCATAGCGCACTTGAGCGTGGTTTGCGTGTTACGCTGTTGCATCGTAATCTTGCCAAGGTATTACAAGTCGCCAGCGAATTGGGGTGTGAAGCGGGTGATATTGACTTGATAAAGCAAGGCAATTTATCGTTTTCATTTTTGATAAATACGTTACCGTTGCATGCGCAGACGGCATTAGCCGGCTGTGTTTTTTCGCCGGGCGCCGTTGTGATGGATATTGTTTATGTGCCGCGCGATACCTTTGTATTGCAGCAAGCATATGCCGCGCAGTGCGTGTGTATTCCAGGTTATCATATGTTCATCGAGCAAGCGTTACTACAATTAAAATTATGGCTTGGTTTTGCGACCTTGCAACCTTTGCATGGCGTGGCAGAAATGATGCGGCATTATTTTGCGGAGTAAGGCGTTGTACTTCAAAAATGATAGACCAAAGACGCTAAAATAATGCTGGGCGTCAAGTTGCCCGGGTTGTAGAGGGTTTTACATTTTGTTTTGACGGGGAAATAATAATCATATTCAACGCGTGCAGACAGGGCGTGATTGAAATAATATTCTCCGCCCACGCCG
Source organism: Gammaproteobacteria bacterium (assembly GCA_009885665.1). GTDB lineage: Bacteria > Pseudomonadota > Gammaproteobacteria > DSM-16500 > DSM-16500 > VFKI01. The sequence goes on along the minus strand of VFKI01000156.1, from coordinate 5,869 downwards.
AGCATGGGCTTGATTTTTTGCCAAAAAGAGCCGCCGTTACTCGCGTGGCTTTTTACGTTGATTGTTTGTATTGTTTGCCAAGTGTTATTCGACATTATGTTGATATCAACACGGGTGACGCTATCAATTCTTGCCTTGATATAAGCTGCGCCGGTTTTGCCAAACAATATAAAATGGGTGGTCACAGGCCAATTCCATTTGACGGCCAGATCGATAGCATAGGCTTGAATCGTATTTTTGACGGCAATGTTTTCCGAAAGAAAATGGTTGTCGGGTGGATTGGGTACGCATTGCCGTAAATCAGAAGAAATACAGAAATACGCATTACTGCTACCTGAATTGTGATAGCGGCCAAAGTCGGTTATGCCCATTTCAATATCCGCATAGCGATTGAGGGCGTAGCCAAAAAACAGGCTACCTGCTAAGGCGCCGTGGCGAGCATTGCTGATTGGAAATAATTGAAAATCAGGGTCAAAATAATTGACGCCGGCACCGACGCCTAAGCCAACATAATAACGATTATCAGCAGCGTGTACGGCGTTAGTGGTAAGCATAGACAGCAGCACCATCACGCCGAGTATTGCTTTTTGTAAGGATTTTTTCACGGCCTAGGGATAATTCAAGCGATCGATAATTTTTATGGCCAGAGGTGGAATCGAACCACCGACACGAGGATTTTCAGTCCTCTGCTCTACCGACTGAGCTATCTGGCCTTGCGGAGGCGATATTAAACCGGCAATGGCGGCGCGAGTCAAGCAGATTTACGTATCTTTACGATTATTTTCAGTATCCTCTATATGCGGGGTGAAGCCTGCGGGCTTTTCACTGCCATCACCAAACAAAAACTTTTCACGTTCGGTCGCCAAAAATTGGCGCGCACTGGCTTCGATCAGACTTAAGCGATATTCATTAATGAGCATGGTCTGATGCTTGATCCACTGCGCCCAAGCGGCCGCAGAAATCTGTTCAAAAATACGTTGACCTGCCGCGCCGGGTAAGGGGGGCGCGCTTAAGCCTTCGGCGTCGCATTGTAGTTTATGGCAAAAAATAAAAATTGGGTGGCTCATCTGTGTCTCCTACATAAATTAGGGTGATGGGTAGCGATGGGGGAGTTGTCAGAGGGGGAGAGCGCTATTCTCCCCCTTTGACGCTCGTCAATGCAGTGTGCTGCGTACTCAGTTCCTCTACCCTATCTTTTGTAATAGATACGACTCATCTGTATCCTCTATCATTTCAGCATGGCTAATATTTTTTTAATCGGGGCAGGTAAACCCACCGCTTGCGGTGTGTGCAGGTTATACCACATTTGCGCTTTTGTCACGGCGGGGCGTTGGCGGCACGTCATAAAAATGGGTTCAATCTCTAAATGAAAATGCGTGAAAGTATGGCGAAAGGCGTCGCCCACGCGCAATGCAGTGATCTGGCATGCCCATTGCTGTTGGCAGTATTGGCGGATGACCACTGGTTTAGCTGCGCTGGCGATTTCCGGTAAGCTCCATAAGCCACCCCAAATGCCGTGAGATGGACGTAGCAATAATAAAACATGTTGCGCATGCTGTATGATCAGCAGCCGCGTTGTTTTGATTGGCAGTATTTTTTTGGGGCGTGGCCGCGGCACGGTTTTGACGATGCCCGCTTTGTATGCGCTGCACTGGCGTTGTAGCGGGCAGCGTGGACACGCAGGCGTGCCGCGCGTGCATAAGGTTGCCCCCAAGTCCATGATGGCTTGCGTATACGCATCCACCCGTTGATGGGGCGTCATTTTTTCTGCGAGGTGCCATAACTGTTGTTCTATTATTTTTTCGCCGGGCCAGTCGGTAATGGCATATAGGCGCGCTAACACACGTTTAACATTGCCATCCAATATTGTGGCGCGTTGTTGCCAGGCGATAGCCAGTATGGCGTTGGCGGTTGAGCGGCCAATGCCGGGTAATTGTATCAGTGCGTCGGCCGCTGCTGGCAGCTGGCCATGATGATCTTGCATGACGATTTGCGCGCAGCGATGCAAATTACGCGCGCGACTGTAATAGCCTAGACCCGCCCAGAGATGTAAAACGGTATGGATGTCGGCATTCGCTAGATCAGCGAGTGTTGGAAAGTGTTGCGTAAATCGAACAAAATACGGTATGACGGTTGCAACTTGCGTTTGTTGCAACATAATTTCTGATAGCCACACGCGATAAGGCGTTTTATCGATTTGCCAAGGTAGTGTTTTGCGACCATGCGTGTCAAACCAATTTAATAAATATTCAGCAATGTGTTTGACGCGCATGATATTTTAACTTGAGGCTATCAGGTGAGAAGCGAGTGCTCCGTCAAAATTAACCCGCTACAGTTGCTTGACGTGCCATGCGCTGCAAGCATTCGCGTGAGCTGATGACTTCAGCATATAATGGCTGCAATGCGGCGAGAAAAGCATTTTGGACGTGTTGTGCTGGAATAACCGTGCCATTGAATTCTAAGTAACGTGTGGCACACGCATCTTGGATGACGGTGCATGTGAAACCTAAATCATAAGCGGCGCGCACGGTGGAATCGACGGATAAGTGCGTCATCATGCCGGCGATGATGAGATGGGTAATGCCTTTTCGCTTTAAATTATTCAGTAAAGGCGTGTCACGAAAAGCGTTGGGATAATGCTTGCGAATGACCGGTTCGCCTTTTTGCGGCGTGAGGGGCGTATGAAACTCAACCCCGCGCGTGCACGGTAGGAAGTGAATGGCATCGGGTCGTGTCGATAAATGTTGTAGATGAATGACAGGCGCGCTTGCTTTACGAAATTGCTGTAATATTTCTAAAGCGCGTTGACCCGCTTCAACACTTTTTTCGAGAGGCATGCGGCCATAAGGGAGAAAATCATTTTGAAAGCTGATCAGGAGAAGCGCAGTTGCCATGGTGCATTCCTTGTCTTTGTGATTGTTGTTGATCTATTGTTGATTTAAAAACTATCAACATCCACTCTAAAGTGGCTATTCTAAAGCTATTTTGCCTGTTGAAGCAATAGGGGATATGTAGCTGTTCAGGTGCGCCTATATTGAAACACTATTCCTAAGGAGTGACAGCGATGCGGATCGCAATAGTATGTGATTGGTTGGTGGTGAATGCCGGTGCAGAGCGTGTGTTGGCAGAGATATTGCACTGTTATCCAACGGCGGATGTGTTTGCTGTTTGTGATTTTGTGCCGGCCGTGGCGCGAGATTTTTTACAGCATAAAAAAATAATCACGACATTTATTCAAAAAATGCCGTGGGCGCGGCGTCATTATCGACAATATTTACCGTTAATGCCATTCGCGATCGAACAATTAGATTTGGCAGGATATGATTTAGTCATATCGAGTTCGCATGCAGTTGCCAAGGGTGTGTTAACGGGGCCTGATCAGGTGCACATCAGTTATGTGCATACGCCTATCCGTTATGCATGGGATTTGCAGCATCAGTATTTGCGTGAAGCCGGTATGGCAACGGGCGTGCGTAGCGGGTTGGCGCGTTGTTTATTGCAACGCATACGTAACTGGGATGTGTTATCCGCCGGCCGTCCTGATTTTTTAATTGCAAATTCACAATATATCGCGCGGCGTATTCAAAAATGTTGGCGGCGTGATGCTAGGGTTATTCATCCGCCCGTGGATGTCGCACGTTTTACGCCGCGTGCAGATAAGTCTGATTTTTATTTAACAGCATCGCGTCTCGTGCCGTATAAACGCGTGGATTTAATTGTCGAAAGTTTTGCGGCTATGCCGGATAAAAAATTGATTGTGATTGGCGAAGGGCCGCAATTGAAAAAAATTCGCGCGGCTGCAGCGGGATATTCAAATATCACTATCATGGGTTATCAACCAACGACGGTATTAATTGATCATTTGCAACGTGCAAAAGCCTTTGTTTTTGCGGCAGAAGAAGATTTTGGTATTTTACCCTTAGAAGCGCAAGCGTGTGGTACGCCGGTGATTGCATTTGGTCGCGGCGGTGCGTTGGAAACGGTACGGGGTATCGATCAGGATGATGCAACGGGCGTATTTTTTAATATGCAAAGCCCAGCAGCAATTTGTGAAGCGATCAATGTTTTTGAGCAACAGCGCGCACGATTTGTGCCGGCTGCTTTTCAAAAACACGTCGCACAATTTGCGCCGGCTATTTTTCGTGAAAAATTCAAGGTATTTATCAGCTCATGTATGTATCCCCTACATAAAATAGGGTAAATATTGGCGATGGGGGAGTTGTCAGAGGGGGAGAGCGCTATTCTCCCCCTTTGACGCTCGTCAATGCAGTGTGCTGCGTGCTCAGTTCCTCTACCCTATCTTTTGTAATAGATACTCATGTATTGCCTAAGCACTCGATTGCTTCGCTTAAGGTATGCACAGCTATCACCGCCATGTTCGGTATGGCGGTGCGTGGCGCATTGGCGTGGGGGATAATGGCGCGGGTGAAACCATGTTTGGCGGCTTCGCGCAAACGTTCTTGGCCAGCTTGTACGGGGCGAATTTCGCCTGCTAACCCGACTTCACCAAATACGATCATATCGTGTGGGATGGGTGCGTTGCGTAAGCTGGATAATACGGCAAGTAATAACGCTAAATCGCTGGCGGGTTCCGTAATGCGTACGCCGCCAACGGCATTAATAAAGACATCTTGATCATGCGTCACAATGCCGCTGTGGCGATGGAATACGGCAAGCAACATCGCGAGGCGTTGCGGGTCAAGGCCCAGTGACAAGCGGCGCGGATTGCTCATATGGCTTTGGTCGACCAGCGCTTGAATCTCGACGAGCAAGGGTCGGCTGCCTTCACGTGTCGCGGTAATGACGCTGCCGGCGACCGGTGTGGTGTAGCGTGATAAAAAAATAGCGGAAGGATTGCTGACTTCGCGCAAGCCTTTTTCCGTCATGGCAAAAATGCCGAGTTCGTTGACTGCGCCAAAGCGATTTTTGACGGCACGAATTAAACGATAGCGGTTGTCTTGATCGCCTTCAAAATATAAAACGGTATCGACCATATGTTCAAGTACACGCGGTCCGGCGAGCGTACCTTCTTTGGTAACATGGCCGATTAAAAATAATGTGGTTTGGGTTTGCTTGGCATATTTGACGAGTTGCGCAGCACTTTCGCGCACTTGACCTACGGCGCCGGGGGCGGATGCTAATAAATCAGTATGCATGGTTTGGATGGAGTCGATGACCAGCATATGCGGTTTTTCTTTATGTGCCAGTTGCAAAATGTGTTCGACTTGCGTATCGGCTAATAAGAGTAAATTTTTTTCAGGTAATTCGAGACGACGCGCGCGCAGCGTGACTTGTTGTAAAGATTCTTCGCCGGTGACATATAAAACTTTCGCACCTTGCTGCGCCAAATGGCAGAGCGTTTGTAAAATCAAGGTGGACTTGCCTATGCCTGGGTCGCCGCCGGTTAAAATAACGGAACCGCTGACCAGGCCGCCACCTAAAACACGGTCGAGTTCGGATGCGCCAGTCGATAAGCGTGCGGTTTCTTCAACCAGCGCGATGTCGGCCATTTGGGTGATGACGGGATCGGCCGTTGCAAAACCTTGATAACGTGGTCGATGCTGTGTGGCGGCTGAAGGTGAGGCAAGCGTTTCTTCGACGAGGGTGTTCCAATTATGACAGCCCGCACATTGTCCCGCCCATTTAGGCGATTGACTACCGCAAGTTTGACACGTGTAAGTCGTGCGGGCTTTGAGCATTTGTTTTTTCCTTGGCTGTCATTGCGTAGTCGTACAAAATGCACTGCGCAATGACAATTGGCGTAACTATTCAGCTGGGGCTGCATTTTGCAGAAAACGGCCAGATTTGAGCCAAGGTTTTGTGAAAAATTGATGAAAAAGCGGAGCATACACAGAAGTATGTGAGCATT
>VFKI01000190.1 GCA_009885665.1 Gammaproteobacteria bacterium | reverse complement strand
TTTTCTTCTTCCGGTACGCTTATATCTGACACCACGCTGGGCGCAATCTGTCAAAGTTATTTATGCGCAGAGCCTTATTATCAAGACGTTGCTCGGTTATTTCAAGAGCTTTCATGGCTAACGATGCATTGATTTAGCGCATGGTATCCGCGACTTTTCATTACCAGAGCCCAAGTTGCAGCCTTATAGCATAGGGTTTATATAATCTACAGAATCGGAGGAGAGCCTTTAAAAATGTCGCAAGCTTATTTTCTTTATGGGTGCCCCACTGGCCAGGGCTGCAGCATAGCCGGGTGCGGGTAAAAGAAATTGTAAATAAGCATGGCACCCATTGGGCAATAAAATTGTTTGCGTTATTTCTGTGGCGTTAACGGAAAATTTAGTTAAATCACTAAATAATCCTTCCCCCGTCATTTTAATCACCGCTTCTTTGCCCGTCCAAATGCGGTAAAACATCTGTGTTTTTTCATGTGAAGGTGTGGCATCCAGCGTCATATTTTCTGCTGGACTAAAAAAACGTGCGGCAATATCTATGCTAATGTCGGCGCGTTGCTTTTCAATATCCACACCGAGCGGTGTATGCTGCGCAATAGCATATAAAACAGCATCGGCTGAATGAGATATATTAAAATGTAAAGAATAAGCAGGATTTTTTAATATGGGCTTGCCCTGTTGTTCACTCGATAACGCAATTTCAATTGGCGATATATTGAGATAACGCGCCAATAATTGACGTAAGCCCGCGCGCGCAATAATAAATCGTTGTTGATGTAACGGTTGTATAAAGCGCGCCGCACGTGCTTGCTCGTCAGCAGTTAATAACAAGCGCCATTGTGTATATTGGTTTAAAAAATCAGGTATATGTAACGACCAAACATCAACATGGCCAAGTTCAGGTAACGGTAAGGTCATGTGCGACCTGTGAAAGGCGAATGATAGTTTGCCGGGTCAAGCGCGATCGATGTCTGGCTGCCATCTGTGCCCCATAACAAAATATCCCCGCTGTTATGCCACGCAGGTAAAACAATACGTTGCGCGGGTTCGCCCGCAATAAGCAGTGAATGGCAGGCAGGCCGGTGGGTGTGGCCATGAATGAGGTGGCGAACGCCCTGTTTTTGCATTACATCGCTGACCGCTTCAGGCGTAACATCCATGATAGGCGCCGCAGTGCGACGGGTATACCGTTCACTATTTTGACGCATACGGATGGCAATGCGGCGTCGTAGCGCCGCGGGGAGCAATAAGAAAAGTGTTTGCGGCAGAGCGCGACGCGAAAAACGCCGGAAGCGTTGATACGTGACATCTTGGGTGCATAAAGTATCGCCGTGCATCAATAGCACGGGCATGCCATACAAATTAACGACATATTCGTCGGGTAATAATTGGCAGCCGGACTGTTGGCTAAAGCGTTTGCCTAATAAAAAATCACGGTTGCCAGGTAAGAGATAGAGGGGTAAAGCCTGATTGTGCGCGGCGGCGAGTGCCGCTATCAAGCGCTGGCTGGTAGCGTCGGTAATATCGTCGCCTACCCAGCTGTCAAAAAAATCACCCAGAATATAAAGCGCATCGAGCTGTCCTATACAGTCAGTCAATAAATGACAAAAAAGGGTTACCATGGCCGGTTGGGCTGCGCTCAAGTGTAAATCTGAAATAAAACCGGTGAATTTATGTGTCATCGCCTATACTTCAAGCAGATAAAGTTCTAGAGGGGGCTCGCATCATGAAAATCTTAACTCAGTCTACCCATATTGCATTATGGTACGAGATTGTACATGAAGCGGAAAGTATTTGCGCTTTTCCCTTACAAGAAGAAATTGAGGCTTATTTAGTCTTCATGTTAGCGCGTCATATGACACAGACCAATTTAACCAGTCAGCCCGCCGCGCTGGGCTTTATGGGTGCCATGCAATTAGCGCATCAGCAACGCCATGCGGCATTGCAAGGCGTGGGCGATCAATGTCTGCTGTTAACAGGATTTTATCCAATGCTTGCTAAGCGGCGCCATGTATCGTTGAAATATTTTGTGCGCTTGGGGCAGGCTGCTTATCAAGAACTTGCGGCAACACAGCGTGATATTTATGCGCAACTCACCCAGCAATTTGTCAATTTGATGGATATTTTGCAATCGATACGTCAGCAAGGTTCACACCCTGATCTGTTACCCTTAGAAGCATTTGAAACGTGGCAAGATGTGGGGAGTCGTCGCGCTTTTCGTATATTGCAGCAATATACGGGTGCGGTGCCAATTTTCATGCCCTCAAAGCAAAAGTCTTGATAACTATTTAGATGGCTAGTCGGGCAAGGCCCTCCTGACGCCACCCAAAGGGGGAGAATCGCGATTCTCCCCCTTTGGAAACCCCCA
>VFKI01000065.1 GCA_009885665.1 Gammaproteobacteria bacterium | reverse complement strand
TTCATTATCTGGAAAAATGGTTGAATCAGTAGACAGTATGGTGAACATTCATTATCTGGAAAAATGGTTGAATCAGTAGACAGTATGGTGAACATTCATTATCTGGAAAAATGGTTGAATCAGTAGCAGGAAGATTGATTAATGCCGAACGTGTCGGTTACAATCTTTCCCTTATAAACACATATCCGAGAGATCGTCATGACCAACAGTACAAAAACAACTGCAACAGAAAAAAAGACCAAAACTGCCCCTGCTACGCCAGCTTTTAATGTGGCGCGCAAGAACCAACCGCTGCACGACAGCGTACGTCAAGCGTTGGAAAGTTATTTTACGCAATTGAAAGGCCAATTGCCCAACAACTTATATGAATTGGTTTTAACAGAAGTTGAACTCCCCTTGCTGGAAGCCGTCATGGATTACACAAAAAACAATCAATCGCATGCCGCAGTATTACTTGGCTTAAGTCGCGGTACACTGCGCAAAAAGCTAAAAGAATACGGCATGTTGGAATAAATAGTGCACAGCGCCTTGCGTGTAAGCGTGAGGCGCTGACGCTAAACCGTTACATAGGAGCATGCATTGAGTGGAAGCAAGAGAAGTAAGCACTGACATCATTGCCCCCGTGGCGCCTTCCGCCGATCTTCCGCTGCTCGGCGGCCAACTATCCACCCAAACCATCCCATTACCGCATCACCCAGACGCTGGCATCAATTCACTGGTTGACACTGCGGCGCGGCTGTTTTCTTTGGCGGGCAAGTTAAGTCAGTTAAAATCCTGCCTCAATCCCAGCCAATTACAACAACAATTAATTGCAGAAATCACCGCATTCCAAGAAACATTGCGCTTACACGGTCACACGCCAGAACAGCTACTGGCCTGCAGCTATGCGATTTGCAGCACGCTCGACGACATCCTGCTACACACGCCGTGGGGCTTACAAGGGCAATGGCACGGCTTACGGTTAACACCCATTTTTAATCCTGACGCGGGCGCCGAAGACCGTTTTTTTGTTATCCTCGAACGTTTACTACAAGATCCCGAACGCTACGCAGAATTACTTGAATACATGTATTTCTGCCTATCGCTGGGTTTTCGTGGCAGCTATCGTGGTACGGAATTCAGTCGCAATCAACTCGACCATATTTGCGACACGCTTTATCAACACATTCGCGGCCGACGCGGCGATTTCAGTAAAACCTTAACACCATTTCCGGTCAAACCGCACGCAGCTGTGGCGCGCAAATCGACGCACGTGATCACCCGCCCCACACTTTCTGCCAGTGTGATTATCATGTTCACCGCTTGCATCATTTTATTTTTATTTGCGGGTCTTGGCTATTGGCTCGAATTTTCATCTGCCCAAACCCAACATACGCTCACTCAGCTCGGATACACGCTCACACATGTCAACCTCCACACCTGATATCACTGCCGCAGACACGCTGCGCGGTCGCTTTGAAGGCGCCGTCAATTTTTTGCATAACACCACGCAACAAGAAAAACAAAAACACAGTAAACGTGACTTAACCACTTTGCCGTGGCACCTTGTCATGGGTCCCGTTGGCAGTGGTAAAACGACGCTATTGGCGCAAGCGAGCGTACGTTATATTCTGGCTAAACGTTTAAAGCCAGAAAATATTACGCTTTCTGAAAATTGCGATTGGTGGGTCACCGATGATGCCGTACTGATAGACATTCCAGGTGGCTGGTTTCGCACACAAGAAAAAAACGCTGCCAGTGAACATGCCGTAAACCTTTGGACAGCGTTTTTAAATCTTGCCGCAATCAGTCCTATGCGCGAATATCCTGGCAGTCTTATTTTGACGCTGCCTTTACCTGAACTGATACATAATCAACATCCAGAAAACGCGCGCAATTTAGCGAAGATCATTGCTTTGTTGCGCCGCCAAATCCGCGAAGTGCAGCAACAGTTTGGCACGCAGCTTCCCATTCATTTTATTATCACCAAATGTGATTTGTTGGCAGGCTTTAAAGAATTTTTTGCTGACAGCAGCCGTGAAGAAATGGCGCAAGCGTGGGGCATCCCTTTAGCCGTGGGCGATAATTTAACGCAACGCTTTACCGAACGTTTTAATGCGTTGATTAAGCGCCTAAACCAGCAACTGATCTGGCGCTTACACCAAGCGCGCAATCTCACCGCTCGGGCACGCATTAAAGATTTCCCGTTGGAAGTCGAAAAAATAAAAGACGCGCTCATCCACCTTTTTAATACATTAGATTTACCGCAATGTACTGTGTCGGGCGTGTGGCTGACCAGCGCATTACAACCCGTCGATGCGCCCACGTTAATTGAGCAAACGATAGAAGGCAGCACCTCATTACAAAAGATTGCCAACCTCCCCAGCGTCAATTTATTTACGCCGCCGCCGACAGCGATGAAATCTTTTTTTATTCGTCAGGTATTACATCATGCCATTGCGCACCCAACACAATCGGCGCCTGAAAAACCCAAACCGCATGCGCGCCGTGTATTGATAACAACGGCAATTTGCTTAGTGAGTATTGCGGTCAGCGTGCTTGGCTGGGATTTCATAAAGGCGCAACAGAATTTACAGCAATTGCAACAGCAACTACAAAACTATGCGCACACGCGACAAGCGCCGACTGCGCTACTCAGTGTACTTGATAAATTACAACAAGCCGCCAATGTATCAACCCATGCGCGCAAACCGACGTTAGCCACACGTATCGTAACGTATTATTCCACTGAAGCGCAGCGAAAATCCGCTGCTTTTTATTTGCAAGGTATACAACAATTATTATTACCGACGCTCAGTCAGCTATTTGAAAAAACATTGACAAACACAACAAATATAACAGCGCAATCACACTATCGCGCGCTGGCCAGCCGATTAATGTTGGCAGGTGACGTGCCGTGGCAGGGCGATGTGATTGCCGCGAGTTTGCAGCAGATCGCACCGGAAATTGCGCAAGATAAAAATATGACGACGTATCTACAGGTCATCGCAGCACACCATATGACTGATCCACTCGCACCGCGCACATTGACCCAGGCACGCGAGGCACTGACGAACTTACCCTTGGATACACGCGCGCAGTTACTTTTATTAGAAACCAAGCCTTTTATCAATAAAAAAAATAATATTCCCGCGTATTTTATGGGCACAGAATTTGCGAATGTGTTACAAACTTTTATTCCCGCCGCCGCAACTGAAGCGTTGCAAGGCAATATAATTATCGGGAAATTAACGCCGACCGATACCCGCGACGCGACGAAGGCGGCGCTCATTACGCGCATGCGCAATCAATACCTTGCTAATTATGCTAATTATTGGGAAAACCAATTAAATCAACTCGCCTTACCGCAGCCGACTGATTTATTTGCAACTGATCTATTGATCAGCCACCTATTGGATGAAAAATCACAATATATCTTACAGTTACAACGCATTCATGCGAATACTAATTTTCAAGGATTGGCTGCTGTCAGCCCAACGTTACGTGAATTAAATGAATGGTTTGCCGATCCGCTCACGATGCAAACGCAAATGGCGCAAAACCGTGCGACATTACAAGCGTTACATGATGCGCTCGCACGCGTGTTAGCTGCGCCCAACCCCACCAAGGCAGCGTTTGACCTGGCTCATTATTGTTTATTGCATCCAGAGCGCAATGATTTCACGCAAGTACGCCGCATAGCAGCAAAAAACCCTGCGCCATTGAGCACATGGTTACATCAAGTCGCGCAACACAGTTGGTCGCAAGTATTGGTGGAAGCGAATAGATATGGCAGTTTGAAATTAGACAATGCCGGCACGTGAAGCATATCGCTGCCACCGAGGAGAGGCGCATACCGCTTTTCAGATTCGCTCATTTCCATACGCATTAATAATAACAGCTACCATTTCCATCAGCTGAATGTTGCGACTATACGTACAAACGAAACACGTAACACAATAGCCGAGGATCGGCACAACATGATATACTAGGATTCCCACAACGGCAGCAGATGGAAAAAGATAGGTCATGGCAACGCCCTCTGAAAAACTAGCTGAATCCCTTGAAAAGCTGGCACATTTGCAACAGCGCGGCATTATCGCCCTGCGTGCCACAGATCTGACACGCACGCATCGCGTACGCTTAATTAAAAATGGCTTTTTACAAGAAGTCATGAAAGGCTGGTATATCCCCAGGGCTCACGCATTAAAAGATAGACATTGATCAAGACAACGCTCAAATAATGCCGGAGTTGATGTTGTCCTGCCCTTGGGAAAGAAGAAAG
>VFKI01000116.1 GCA_009885665.1 Gammaproteobacteria bacterium | reverse complement strand
ACGATAGATCCGCTCCTGTCTGGTTGGCCAAGAATCATTCTCGTACCAATCCAGTAAAGGGGACATTTCTATCTTGCTAAAAGGGGACATTTCTAAATTGCCGCCACATAATCAGCAAAAAGGCTTGACAGGAAACACAGTTGCTCCCCGCTAGCGCAAAAAGCGCGCTCCGGGGAGGGATAAAGCAACGCAGCGCTGCGGATTTTTGTGGCGCCACAAAAGAAAACCGCTTTGTCCTCCCCCGGCATGCGCAGCATGAGCGGGGAAGGTGGCGCGCAGCGCCGGAGGAGGGTTCTGTTATGGCAAGATTTGCTTAAACAGCGCCAGCCTAGGCTGAAAAATCCAGCCTTCCCAAACGTCCAATTCACAGGCTCGCAATGATGCACCATTCTTTCCTTAAAAATCCCCATACACAAAACTGGCGAAAGCTATTTTTTAGTCTACAATGACAGTAGAAAGAGCGGAAACCAAATGTATAGATGCTACAAGGGGCGAGGCATCATAAAGCAAAATACTCATTAAGCAAGCTTCATCTAGGTAAAGTGACCCCATTGTCTAGACCATTTTCGTTGCAAAATTTGAGGTACGCCTCCGCTTTTTTTCAGACCAAGCGTTCCAATTTCTCGCAATCTGTGCGCCAACCCTAAGATTAAAGATTGACAGAGCGCTAGATTTTTTTACCTATACCAGATAGTATACCAAATAGAAGTTCGACTTCTATTTGGTATGGATGCAGGTAACCGATTGTTATGATAGAAAAAAACCGCCATATTCCCCGTCAAGCCACGCCGGCATTAGCTGAATTGGCTAACAGTTTTCCTATCGTTAGCATTACCGGACCACGGCAATCGGGGAAAACAACATTAGCAAGACAGCATTTTCCTGAAAAGACCTATCTTAATCTGGAAGACCCTGAGCAACGCGCACAAGTGATCGCTGACCCCAAAGGCATCATTGCCGCAACAGGTGTGAGTGGTGCCATTTTTGACGAGGTACAGCATTTCCCCGCGTTACTGTCTTATCTGCAAGTGGCAAGCGATGCCCAACCGATACCAGGACGTTTCATCGTAACGGGCAGCTATAATCTTGCCCTTATGGAATCCTTAAGCCAATCTTTGGCGGGACGCGTCGGGCTATTGGAATTATTGCCACTCAGCACTAGCGAATTAAACGCCGCGCAGATTACACTTAGCACCGATGAATATTTGCAGTATGGTGGTCTGCCGCGCATTTTCCAGAGCGGTATTTCACCGACACTGACTTATCGTAATTATGTGAAAACGTATTTAGAACGCGACATGCGTCAATTATTGCACGTCAAAGATTTAAGCCAATTTCAACGTTTTATGCAATTGTGTGCATCGCGTATCGGCAGTGAATTTAACGCATCCCATATTAGTAATGAAATTGGCGTTTCCTATCATACGATTCAAGCTTGGCTCTCGGTGTTAGAAGCATCATATCTTATTTTACGCTTGCCGCCTTATTTCGAAAATTTTGGCAAGCGAATTATCAAATCACCCAAACTCTATTTTAGTGATGTTGGCTTGGCGACATATTTATTGGGGATTGAAACTACCGCCCAGCTCAGCCGCGACCCCTTAAAAGGTAATTTATTTGAAAACTTAGTGGTGTTAGAGTGTTATAAATATTTGCTGAATCAAGGCCGCGAACCTCGCCTCTGGTTTTATCGCGACAGTCAACAGCATGAAGTCGATTTGATTTGGCAATCAGGCCGTGAGCTCATTCCCATTGAAATAAAATATGGCCAAACTTGGCAGCCGCATTTCATAAAAAACCTCAGCTATTTCCAACAATTATGTCCAGAACGCGTACCCTATGGCTATGTTGTCTATACCGGTGATAATAGCTTAAATCCACAAGGGATGTGGCGCGCCCTGCATTATACTCAGCTGGACAGGGTGTTCAAGGCTGCCAAAGTGGACGCGCGTTAAGGCGCTGTTGCAGGGGCTGTTACACCTCATCCTCTACATCGCTGTCTTCTGGCGCGTCTTCTACCCAGTTGCCGTTTAACCATTCTTTGACTTTGACATAATCGACTTTGCCGGTGCCGGTCAAAAACATGTCTTTAATCGACAAGACTTTTTTCGGAATGGCAAGATCGGCGATACCATTTTCCTTGAAAAATGCAGCAACTTCATCGCGCGTTGCGGCTAAGCGGGTGGTGATCAATACTAATTGTTCGCCTTTTTTGGCATCAGGCAAACTGACAACCGCATGCTGTTCCTTTGGCCATAACAAACTGACTTGCTGCTCAACCATGGTCAGCGAAATCATTTCTCCCGCCACTTTGGCGAAACGCTTGACACGTCCGGTAATGGTGACAAATTCAGCATTATCTAAAGTGACCACATCGCCAGTATCATACCAACCCTCAGGCACAGGCGTGACGACACCCGGCGCAGCAACGGTCAAATAGCCTTGCATAATATTCGGTCCTTGAATATGTAGCACGCCGCCTTCAGCAATACCCGGCACCGGCACAAGGCGCGCGCGTATCCCTGGTAACAGGCGCCCGACACTGCCGCCGCGATGTTGCATCGGGGTATTGACACTGATAATTGGCGCCGCTTCTGTCGCACCATAGCCTTCAAAAATACGCACGCCAAATTTATGCGACCAAACCGCACGTGTTTCTTCACGTAATTTTTCCGCACCCGCAAACACATAGCGCACGCTGTAAAAATCATACGGGTGAGCGTATTTCGCATAGCCGGCTAAAAAGGTATCGGTACCAAATAAAATCGTCGCATTGGTGTCATAACATAATTCCGGCACAATACGATAATGCAACGGTGAAGGGTAAAAGAAGACGCGGATGCCGGTTAACAATGGCAATAACATGCCGCCCATCATACCAAACGCATGAAAAACGGGTAGAGAATTAAAAACTTTGTCTCCCGCATTAAAATCGATACAAGCACCTAATTGACAGCGATTGGCTTGCAAGTTGGCATGGGACAACACCACCCCTTTTGGGGTACCTTCTGAGCCAGAGGTAAATAAAATAACGGCGGGTGCATCGCCACCACACAAAGCGCGTATATGCGGCTTGCGTGTCATTAAATAATAAGTGAGACGTGGTAATTGTGCTTTACATACGCCCAAAAATTTATGCCAGCCGCTGATTTGGCTTTTCAAATCTTCCAGATAAATGACCGTAATATCTGCATTACGCAGTGCGCGGATGATGCCATTGAGTTTGCCGACTTTAACAAATTCCCTTGAAGAATAAACGGTTTTGATACGCGCCATTTGACAAGCGAGTACGACATTGCGGCTGCCGGCGGTATAATTCAGCATGGCCGGCACACGACAATAGGCTTGCATGGCGAAAAACACCACGGCAGTGGAAGTCGTTGTCGGCAATAACACGCCGACGCTTTCACCGATCGCAGTGGCGCGGGCAATTTTATCGCCTAAAATAAAGTTATACGTGACAAATTGTTGGTAAGTGAGCGGACTTCTTTTGTTATCTTCAATGATTTCAAACCGTCTGCCTTGGGTGTTGCGTGCATCTAATAAAGTCGAATATAACGGTTTTTGATAATCGCTACTGGCAAACATCATATTAGTCATAATGTCATATAATTTATAACTGATTTTTTGCCGACGTAAGCGACCCTTAACACTGGCGGGAATATCCATAGGCTCAGCGGGGAAAATATTAATGGTAATTTTGGGCGCCCATTGAATACGCACTTTGCCGCGCAAGCGTGAAAACGGTGTGAGTTGCGCGCCCTGAATGCGAATAGGGAGTAAGTGGGCGCCAGACTTATCTGCCACCAAGCCGGGGCCTTCGTAAATTTTCATAAGCGCCCCCGTCATGGTGAGACGGCCTTCCGGAAAAATGACACAACGCTTATTGTTATTACGAATGAATTCGATCAGTGATTTGACTGCCATGGGGTTGACAGGGTCGATATGAAATGCATCGACCAACGAGAGGAATGCGCGTATCCACCATTTTTTAGCGGTAAAAGTATTGATGGCGAAGGTGAGTTTGTCCGGTAAAAATGCCGCTAATAATACCGCATCAATCACTGAAGTATGGTTGGAAATAATGACAGTACGGTCACCGGCGGCTTCATAATGCTCGAGACCTTTCACTTCGACGCGATAAAGTGATGTAAATAACCAACGAAAAAAGCCTTTTACCAACGCATCCGGCAATAATTGACAAATCCGCAACGCGACGACACCATTAGCAATCGCCAGGGCAAGAAAAATTTGTGGAATGCTAAAGCCACACATGGATAATGCCGCCGCACCCAGTGAACCCACTACCATAAACAGAGCATTCATGATGTTATTGCTGGCGATGATGCGTGCACGATGCTGTGGTTCGCAACGTGCTTGTAAAATAGTATATAAAGGAACGGTGTAGATGCCGGCACAGACGGACGTTAAAAATAAGTCGACTGAAATGCGCCAGCCATGTAATTTATGTAGAAAGCCGCCGACGGTCAGTAACGTAGTGGATGTGCCGGTATAGCCATGGCGAGAAGCAAAATAGAGATCAATCATAAATACCGTGATGCCAAGCGCACCTAACGGCACATAGGTCGCGTGCACTTTACCTTTGAGTAATTTATTACACATCAATGAGCCTATGCTCATGCCAATCGAAAAAATCGTTAAAAAAGTAAGATAAACTACGTGGCTGGTGTGGAGTGTCACTGCGGCAAATAAGGGTAGTTCATTGATCATGACAATGCCAATTAACCAAATCCAAGAAATGGCTAAGATCGTCAAGAATAAATCCCAGCGCGCATGCGCATACTGTAAAAGACGGCCGGTTTCGCGTACCACATTAAAATGTAATTTTAATGCTGGATCGTGACCGTGTGTTTTAGGAATAAAAAAACTGGCTAGCCAACCCCCTATTGCCATGAGAATGAGCCAGCTCGAGACTTGGGTGTTGCCGCGCGTATGGAGAATAAAGTCACCGCCAATGAGGGTGCCAAATAAAATAGCTAAAAACGTGCCAGTTTCAATTAAACCATTGGCGGCAATTAATTCATCTTCAGGTAATAAACTGGGAAGGGTGGCATACTTGAGTGGACCAAAAAAAGTGGAATGCATCCCTAAGCCAAATAATACCAATAATAAAAGTGGTACGCTTTTCCAGTGAAACGCAGCAGCAGCAGTGATCATCAAGGGGATTTCAACGGTTTTAATAATTCTGATTAAAAAAACTTTTTCAAATTTATCTGCTAACTCCCCGGCAATTGCGGAAAATAAAAAGAAAGGTAAAATAAAAATACCGGAAGCCAGCGCGGGTAACAGTTTACTATTCGCACCGATTTTATCAGCTAATTGATATACGACTAATGCAACCAACGCATTTTTAAATATATTGTCATTAAACGCGCCAAAAAATTGCGTGATGAACAAAGGGAGCATGCGGCGTGTTTTTAATAAAGAAAATGGGTTGGTTTCCATGCGGTGTCTCGTAAGTCAGTGTCAATACTGTGACGGTAGAGCAATATAGCGTAATGGTAGCAGGGGCGTCAATTGAACGTCGATTGGCCTTGCATCGCAGCGGCAGGACGTCTAAAATGCGTGGCTTAACGCGAAAGTGGCGGAACTGGTAGACGCACTGGATTTAGGTTCCAGCGGGGCAACCCGTGGGAGTTCGAGTCTCCCCTTTCGCATTAACATATCCCATTTGCCCATAATCGGGTTAGAAATGTTTGCCACGGCAAAATTTCTATTTCGCATTGCGCATTGACTTGTAAATAGCGTCTTTGAAATGCGCTTTTAGATAACTGGATTTACCGGTCTGGCGCGCTCCCCATAAAAAGGCAGATTGCTGCTTCGGCAGCGCCAAGTGTAACTTAGGCCCTGCGCATAAATAACTTTTACACCTTGCATCCCATCATGGCATCATCTATAAACGTTCCTCAGTCGAAAAACCTCGAAATACTTCAGTATTCCTGCGATT
>VFKI01000047.1 GCA_009885665.1 Gammaproteobacteria bacterium | reverse complement strand
CATTTACTTACGTGTAAACTGCGCTTTAAAACGCATTTTTGCCTCGATTTATACAAAAAATACAGATCCTTGGAATGCCGGATATCTATTACAAAAGACAGAATAGAGGAACCGGAGTACGCAGCACACTGCATGACTTCCAAACGCCAAAAAATCGCTATCAACTGCCAGTCGATGCGCCGTATTAACGCTTGGAGTACTGCGGTCTTTTACGCGCTTTATGACGACCCACTTTTTTACGCTCAACTTCACGTGCATCACGGGTTAGATAGCCGGCACGACGCAATTGACTCCGAAATGTCTTCTTACCGCCTTCGCCGCCTTCACCACTTTCATCATCTTCAATCGGCTCAACAATACCTAAGGCTTCACGTTCATATTGCAACAAAGCACGTGCAATACCGTGACGAATCGCCCCGGCTTGACCACTGATACCGCCGCCAACAACCGTGACCTTGATATCAAACTGGCCGGTCATTTTCGTGACTTCTAGCGGTTGACGTACGATCATGCGGGATGTCTTGCGACCAAAATAATCATCAAGTGCCGTTTTGTTAACGGTGATTTCACCGTTGCCCTTGGTTAAATAAACGCGCGCCGTCGAAGTTTTGCGGCGGCCAGTGCCATAATATTGTACGCTTGCTTTTGCCATGATGATGTTATTCCGAGTCGAAGGTCAGCTGTTGAGGTTGTTGTGCAGCATGCGGATGCTCAGTTCCAGCATACACTTTCAGCTTACGATACATCGCACGACCCAGCGTATTCTTGGGCAACATGCCTTTAACCGCCAGCTCAATGATGCGTTCTGGGTGCTTCAGCTGCAACTTGTCAAAAGTAATAGATTTGATACCGCCCGGGAAGCCCGAGTGGCTGTGATATGTTTTAGCCTTGGTTTTGTTACCGCTCACACGCACTTTTTCAGCGTTAATGATAACGATAAAATCACCGGTATCGACATGAGGCGTATAGATTGGCTTATGCTTGCCGCGCAGACGCTTGGCGACTTCGCTGGTCAGACGACCTAAGGTCTGATTGGCTGCATCAACGACATACCAATCATGCGTAGTCGTTTCATTTTTTGCACTAAAGGTTTTCATTTAAATCCCTACATCCACTTACACGAAAGACGCGAAATTTTATAGGAATACGGCGCAACAAGCAAGCATTGATTGCGAAATCTAGGGACTATGCTTGGTAAGCTTCTTTTACAACTGCCGCCAAACTTTCCGCAATTTCTTGCACTTTAACTTCATCCACGCCTTCCACCATCACCCGCACCAACGGCTCGGTGCCCGACGCGCGCAATAATATTCTGCCCTCTGCACCTAATGCAGCTTCTGCCGCACGCAATGCAGCCACCACGGTTGATTTTTGCAATGGATCCCCTGCACTGCTGCCGGTCACTTTTACATTGAGCAGCACTTGCGGACAACGCCGCAATCCCGCGCGTAAATCTGCCAGCGGCACATTACGCTGACGCATCACTGACAAGACTTGTAAGGCAGTGATAATGCCATCGCCCGTTGTTATCGCATCTGAACAAATAATATGGCCAGAAGGTTCGCCGCCCAAATGCCAGCCCGTTTGTTGCAAACCGCTAATAATATGGCGATCGCCGACGGGCACACGCTTAAACAACAACCCCAACCCAGTAATAGCTTGCTCAAGCCCTAAGTTAGACATGACCGTGCCAATGATGCCACCCGACAATTGTCCTGCCGCATGTCGCGCGGTTGCCAATATATACAAGATGTCATCGCCATCGACAATATTGCCCGCTGCATCCACCATGATGATACGATCTGCATCACCATCAAAGGCCAGCCCAACATCGGCGTTTTCTTTAAGTACGCGCGCCTGCAAGCCGGCAACATGCATTGCGCCACATTCGCGATTGATATTCAAGCCATCAGGCGATGTGGCCATTTCTATCACCACGGCGCCTAATTCAGTAAATACATTAGGTGCAACATGGTAAGCCGCGCCATTGGCGCAATCTACCACGATTTTCACACCATTCAACGTAACTTCATTGGGCACAGTACTTTTACAAAATTCAATGTAGCGCCCCGGCGCATCCATAATGCGGATAGCCTTACCGAGTCGGTCAGACGCCACCGTCGTCATGGGTTGATCAAGCTGCGCTTCAATCGCCAACTCCACCGCGTCATCTAATTTACTGCCATGCGCAGAAAAAAATTTAATGCCATTGTCATAATAAGGATTATGCGACGCACTGATCACAATGCCGGCGCGCGCGCGCAAAGTACGGGTAAGGTATGCCACGGCGGGCGTGGGCATGGGTCCCAGCAAATGAATATCGATACCGGCGGCAGATAAGCCCGCTTCCAGCGCAGATTCGAACATATAGCCAGAAATACGCGTATCTTTACCGATGAGCACTTTACCCGCTGGCCATTCACGCGCGAGCACGCACCCCACCGCCCAACCCAATTTCAATATAAAATCGGGCGTGACCGGCCAAGTGCCAACGCGGCCACGTATGCCATCCGTGCCAAAGTATTTACGCGCAGCGATATTTTTTTGCGGTGCATCCATCATGATTTACTTGTATCCGTCTCGACGGCATCCGTCGACACCACAGGTGCAGCCACTACAACCGGCGGCACATCATGATACTCGGGTTCACGCATGGGTCGATCAGCCATAATATCTTCCATCTGATCGACGCCTATCGTTTCATATTTAATCAGCGCCTGCGCCATAATATGCAAACGGCCCACATTGTCACGCAAAATATCTGCCGCGCGTTTGTAGTTGCGAACGACGAGATCATGCACTTCAGCATCAATGATGCCCGAGGTCGCTTCTGATACTTCTTTATGCCGCGCAACTGAATGCCCTAAAAACACTTCGCGCTCATCTTCACCAAACGTCAAGGGTCCCAGTTTTTCCGACAGCCCCCACTTAGTGACCATATTACGCGCCAATTCTGTTGCTTTTTGAATGTCATTTGATGCGCCCGTCGTCACTTTATTCGCGCCAAAAATCAATTCTTCCGCAATTCTTCCGCCAAATAAACTGGAAATTTTACTTTCTAAATGTTCGCGGCTATAGCTATAGCGATCCGCTTCTGGCAAGAACATGGTCACGCCCAACGCACGAC
Source organism: Gammaproteobacteria bacterium (assembly GCA_009885665.1). Taxonomy (GTDB): domain Bacteria; phylum Pseudomonadota; class Gammaproteobacteria; order DSM-16500; family DSM-16500; genus VFKI01. The sequence goes on along the minus strand of VFKI01000047.1, from coordinate 2,320 downwards.
CACGCGGAATGATCGTGACTTTATGCACTGGATCATGTTCCGGCACCACTAAGCCAACAATAGCGTGACCCGCTTCGTGATAAGCCGTTAATTTTTTCTCTGACTCACTCATGACCATAGAGCGGCGTTCTGCACCCATCATCACTTTATCTTTAGCTTTTTCGAATTCATGCATGCTAACCGTTTTACGATTAGCACGTGCGGCAAATAAGGCCGCTTCATTGACGATATTGGCGAGATCTGCCCCGGAAAATCCGGGTGTGCCACGCGCGATAACGGCTGGATTGACATCCTCCGCCAAGGGTAACTTCGCCATATGAATGCGAATAATTTGTTCGCGACCACGCACATCCGGTAAAGCGACAGTGACTTGACGATCGAAACGTCCCGGACGCAACAAGGCATTATCCAATACATCAGGTCGGTTAGTCGCAGCAATGACGATAACGCCTTCATTGCCTTGGAAGCCATCCATTTCCACTAACAATTGATTCAATGTTTGTTCACGCTCATCATGACCGCCCCCTAAACCGGCGCCACGATGACGACCGACGGCATCGATTTCATCGATGAAAATAATACAAGGCGCCTGTTTTTTGGCTTGCTCAAACATATCACGTACGCGTGAAGCGCCGACACCGACAAACATTTCCACAAAATCAGACCCGGAAATGGTAAAGAAGGGTACGCCCGCTTCGCCCGCCACAGCGCGCGCCAGCAACGTTTTACCCGTACCGGGTGGCCCAACGAGTAATACGCCTTGCGGAATTTTACCGCCCAATTTTTGAAACTTGCCTGGATCACGCAAAAATTCCACCAATTCGCGCACTTCTTCACGCGCTTCATCGACACCGGCCACATCGGCAAAAGTGACTTTGGTTTGATCTTCGCCCAGCAAGCGTGCACGACTGCGGCCAAATGAAAACGCACCGCCACGACCTGCGCCTGCTTGCATACGCATGAAAAAGAATAAGAAGAGCGGCAACAACACCCATGGGGCAAACTCTAGCGCGCGCATCAGCAGACTGGGCTGGTCGATAGGTTTAGCTTTGACGGTGATATTTTTATCGATTAAAAACTTGATGAGCATGGGGTCTTGCGCCACAGGCAAATACGTTTTGAAGGCGTGACTGTTTTGCAATATCCCACTCACATCTTGGTCAGTGATGGTGACCATCTTGACATTACCTTGCTTAATTTCGCTAATGAAAGACGAATAAGAAATGTCATCGCCGGCATCAGGCTGTTTTCCCACCATATTGAATACGGCAAACAGAACCAGTACTACCAGCCCCCATAGAAAGAAAGTCTTGAGCGTATCATTCACCTTGTGCTTACCTCTTAAGCAATAATGACCCCATCATACCTGATATCTGCGACGCTGAAAAACCCCCTGGGAATGTGCGCGAAATAACGTTGGCATAGGGCGTTCAGTGCGGTGTCAGATTTAAAGGTACTGGAAGAAGAAAAACCGCAGGAATACTTGCAGAATTGCTAGTGCTCCGTCAAATAAGAAACATTTAAAGAGGATGCGGCAATATATAAAATCAGTATACAATGATCAAAACCAATCAACGCAACTATTCAACAGGCAACCCCCATTGATCATACGCCTCTTAGCCATCGGTGAACGCATGCCCGCATGGGTAGACGCGGGATATCAAGAATACGCCAAACGCTTTATTGAACCATGGCGTTTGCAATTAGTGGAAATTCCAGCCGAAAAACGCAGCAAAAATAGTGATATGCCACGCCTCATGCAGCGCGAGGGCGAACGCTTACTGGCCGCGACGCGCCGCGACGCGCACCTCGTTGTGCTCGACGTACGTGGCAAGACCTTCACAACAGAAGCATTAGCCAAGCAACTGGAAATGTTGCAAAGTGAAGGCGCCGCACTCGATTTATTGATAGGAGGCCCCGATGGATTATCAGCCAATTGCCTGGCGCGCGCGCATGCACGCTGGTCGCTGTCTGCACTGACGCTACCCCATCCATTGGTACGGATTTTATTAGCCGAACAATTATATCGCGCCACAACAATTTTGCGGCAACATCCGTATCATCGCGGCAACTGATCATCGACGTTTGCCAAGCGCATAATATGTGTATAGTAGATTTGCATCGTATCGACTACCGCCAACGTAACTGTTCAGGTACCTTAGGCGAACGGCCATCTTTGGCCAATCTTTTGCGAAAAATTGCTTCAAAATGCTCGTATATTGTGATGCATGCGCCGCTTTTTCATCCATTTTTCACAAAACCTTGGCTCAAATCTGGCCGTTTTCTGCAAAATGCAGCCCCAGCTGAATAGTTACCTTTT
>VFKI01000055.1 GCA_009885665.1 Gammaproteobacteria bacterium | reverse complement strand
AAGTCAGGTTGCATCTGGCCTCGCTGGTGTTTTTCGAAGATTGTGCTGAATGGTTACATTTCAGATAAATAAATTGGAATAGCTCACATTCAATCGCAGCACTGGCTTCGCCAATTTATAAGGGTATACAAAAAATAGGATAGGGGGACTGAATACGCAGCAAACTGCATGGAATGAGCGTCATGAGGCACGCCTGTAACTGGGGAAAATAAAAGGGGAAAATAAAATGGGCAGAGGCGGCAGAAAAAATAATAAAAAGTGTGACATTGAAGCACCTGAACATATTGCCGAAAATTTAGGCGATAACACAGATTTTGATGATCTCAAGGCACCCGAACCGACTGTTGAAAATTTAGGCAGCCACGCAGATTTTAATGATTTTACCGGAACTGACAATGCACTTATTGACATCAATTCAATACATAAACGTGCTATCAAAGCTTTTGGCAGTCGCTGCTATTCAAGTGGTGTTAGCATAGCTTATAGTGAGCTTATTGAAAGTGGCTCAACTGACAATAAAGCCCATCAACTTGCGCTTAAAGCTTTTGGCAGTTGCCATTATTTAAATGGTGTTAACAGAGCTTATAGTGCACTTATTGAAAGTGATTCAGCTGACAATGACGCCCATAAATTTGCTATAAAAGCTTTTGGCAATTGCCGTGATGCAGATGGTGTTAACAGAGCCTATAACGCACTTATTGAAAATGATTCAGCTGACAATGACACCCATAAACTTGCCATAATCGCTTTTGGCCATTGCCGTGATTCAGATGGTGTTAACAGAACTTATAGCGCACTTATTAAAAATGATCCGGCTGATAATGAAGTCTATAAACTTGCCATAACAGCTTTTGCCAATTGCCATGATTTAGATGGTGTTAACAGAGCTTATAGCGCACTTCTTGAAAGTGATTCAGCTGACAATCAAAACCATAAACTCGCCATGAAAGCTTTTGGCGATTGTAATTGTCTTAAAGATGTTAGCAGAGCGTATGATGCGATTGTTAAAAGTGGTACAGCTGACAATGAAGCTTATAAGCTTGCCATAAAAGTTTTTGGCAATTGCCGTGACTCAGATGGTGTTAACAAAGCTTATAACGCACTTATTGAAAGTGATTCAGCTGACAATGACGCCCATAAACTTGCTATAAAAGCTTTTGGCAATTGTTGTAATTTAGAGGGTGTTAACAGCGCTTATAGCGCACTTCTTGAAAGTGATTCAACTGACGATGAAGCCCATATATTTGCCAAAAGAGCTTTTAAGCGGTGTAATTATTCTAAAGGAATAACCATAGCTCGCAATGCGCCTAACATCGGAAACAAAAAAAATATCATGTCATTGGAAGATAAAAAAGAAATTATAGGCGGTGAGAATAGCATAAAAAAAGATAAGTGTAGTGCTGGCTATACTTATCCTTTAAATAAAAATAAAGGTTTTATTACAGCAGAAGCATCCGAGTGCATGGGACGTGCAGAACAAATCTGGGGAAACATGGATTCCAACCCTATCAACGAATTTTGCTCTGCGTTTACGAAATTTCATGAAATCTGGATGTTAAGCGAAGCAAATTTATCTCGCTATTATCAAACTGCATTACCTGAAGAAAAATCAATAATAGCTAATTGTTTAATCCGGATGGCGTTACTGCCTTTGCAGGTCTTCTGCACTTTTAGCAAAGAACAGCCGCGTGTCGACAAATTATCGATACGTCCCGAGTGGTTGATGGAAACAAGCATTAATTGGATTGCCGTGATTAATGATTTAGAAAAGTTTTTTTACCAATCAGGTAATAAATATAGCCAAACATGTGCACCTGCGCCAGCATACTTTTACCTTATCCATTCTACTCGGCATAAGGCTTGGCGCACAATGCAACATTTACTACCTGTCAATAGTCAAGTTAACATAAAGAAAATTCAAAAAACAATTTCCAAATTAGGTAACGAAGCGACACTCCAATTAATATGGTTGAATGCGTACCGATGCTATTATCACGATAGCAAACACAAACTCTATGATGCCAGCCAACTAGATATCAATGCAAAATTACGCGCGTCCTATATAGAAACTGCCCAACAATGGGCAATTTACGAAAAAACCTGTAAGGAATTGCTAACCCACTTTGAAGCCGATCGCAACCAACATATTTACCACCATGCCATATCGGCAGCGGATGAAAAAGCAGGTAGCGCAGTCAATGAAGAAAAGGCGCACATCACGCTCACGCCAAATAACACGCAGGTGTCAACGCTTTTATGTACTTTTTTCGCTAAGCCAAGTGACACGGATTCCAAAGTAACCATGCAATCCGTTCGGAAACGCGCGTATTCTTGCCCACCGTCGTCGCGTTGTAACGTCCCTCGCTAATTTAGGCTCTGTAAAGAAATAACGTAGACTTTAAGCGCGCAATGAATAATCAAATTTCAACGTACCGGAAGAAGAAAAATCGCAGGAATACTGAAGCATTTCGAGGTTTTTCGACTGAGGAACGTTGAAAGATGGTTGTTCAGTGTGATACTAAAAGGTTAAATTATTTATTTACAGAGCCTTATAGCTTCTCAGAAAAGGGATGCGATGCACCACATTTCCAGCACATTTCAAATTGCCCTTCCAGGATTTCACCGCATTTCGTACACCGCCAGGCAGGATGTGGTGCAGCGTGTTGGGAAAGTATTTCTGTTATAAGTTTCTCAGCTGCCGCACTATCCGCATCGTTCATAATCCATAATTCCGGGTAGATATTGCCGGCATAGATGTTTGCACCATAAGGCCGTTCGTCATTTTTAAGCATGCAACTGATATAGTTTTCAGTTAATTGTGCTTGCATAATATATAACAAAGATGTGTTTTGCGTAGTATATAATTTTTTCATGCGCCTGCCTGCATATAAATACTCAGAAAAATCTTCACTCGTATTAAGGCTCTGCGCATAAATAACTTTGACAGATTGCGCCCAGCGTGGTGTCAGATATAAGCGTACCGGAAGAAGAAAAATCGCAGGAATACTGAAGTATTTCGAGGTT
>VFKI01000152.1 GCA_009885665.1 Gammaproteobacteria bacterium | reverse complement strand
AAGAAGAAAAATCGCAGGAATACTGAAGTATTTCGAGGTTTTTCGACTGAGGAACGTTTATAGATGATGCTATGATGGGATGCAAGGTGTAAAAGTTATTTATGCGCAGGGCCTGAGCCCGCCCTATCTTTTATTTATAAAAGATACACACATGCGCTTATTAATTACCGAAGATGAACCCAAAACTGCCGCTTATTTAAAAAAAGGAATTGGCCGAAAATGGCTTTGTGGTAGATATCGCAACGGATGAGAAGACAGCCCCCATGAAGCCGGAGAAGCGATTGCTTCGTGGATGAAAGCAATGCGCGTGCGGGAGTAGACCAGGCTACCGCCGCGCCGCAAAAAATTCTCGTAATAACGCTGTCGAAGCCTCTGCCAACAACCCGCCAACATATTCCACCTGATGATTGCCTGACGGCAGCTGGCCACGCGCGCCCCAACGTACGTCTGGTGCGCCATAAATCACCCGTGCTACACGCGCCTGCTGCATCGCGCCGGCACACATCAAACAAGGTTCTAAGGTAACGTAGAGTGTTGCACCCGTTAAACGGTAATTTTGTAATTTATTCGCCGCAGCGCGCAACGCAACGATTTCAGCATGCGCTGTCGGATCATGTTGGCTGATGGGGCAATTCCAACCGCTGGCAATCACCGCCTCGCCCACCACCAACACCGCACCGACTGGCACTTCACCCACATCGGCGCCGTGACGCGCAAGCGTCAACGCATGCTGCATGCAATCATGGTCAAAAGTGGAAAATGATTTAACCATCAAAGGAATACCAGAATTATTGGCTTAACAGCCGCTATTGTAGCATATTCGCTCAGATGCCTACGGCGCTGAACTGACAAAAAACGCTTTTACTTTATGTTAAACTGTAGTGCATACAGTTAATGGAAAACTCAACACATGTCCTCACACGCACCGCGGTTATTAGAAAAAAATGCACGCGCAGTAAAACATATAAAAAAAATTCCATTATACACCGCTCTCATCACAGCTGTTATAGCGGTGATCCTATTTTCGATATTATTTATTCAATCTATCCTCAGAGTCCCCAGCTCAACTTCGGCCATTGGCTTTATTTATTTACCTGTCTGGGATGCGATTGTTTTTGCTACTGCTGCTTTGAGCGGATATGCGTTAGGCATACTTATCCGCGGCTTCATGATCGCCCGCTACCGTAAAAAAATCAGCTTTTTTATGGCTGTGTTAATTATCCTGCCTTTGTCTCTTTACTTAACTTCTCTCTGCCTAGACGTTTATATCACTTCATATAAAATAAACCGCATTAGCGTTATGAATACAACCGCTTTAGAAGAAGCTTATCGCAAAACACCCGCGCATACATTGCATGGCTATACTATTTATCTTTTTGCCGCAATCGCACAAAACCCGCAGGCCAGCAGCGCATTACTCGATAAAATGGCACACCGCGCAGACCCTAGATTTAATGATAGATTATTACCATTGATTGATTTAAATAAAAAAAATGACCGCGGTCATTCTGTCATGCGCCTGATCGTTGCCAACCCAAATGTCAGTGTCAACACCCTGGTTTATTTAGCGGATACCTCCAGCGACGATTATGTGATAGGGGATATTGCCAGAATGCGCCAAACACCCATAACCGTATTGCGCACACTCTATCAAAAATATAAAAATAGCATGCGTTTTAATATTGCATGGGATTTAGCGAGCAATCCTAATACGCCCGCCGATATCTTATGTGCTTTAACCAATAAAAGCGCATCATTCCAAGAGACTTTTAACGCTATATTAAATAACAATCCGAGCTATGTAAAATACTGCAAAAAACGTAATTATTCAGATTAAGGCTCTGCGCATAAATAACTTTGACAGATTGCGCCCAGCGTGGTGTCAGATATAAGCGTACCGGAAGAAGAAAAATCGCAGGAATACTGAAGTATTTCGAGGTT
>VFKI01000013.1 GCA_009885665.1 Gammaproteobacteria bacterium | reverse complement strand
CGGGGTCGGTGGCGCCGCCGGTGGAGGGGGGTTCACCTGAGGAAATTGCCAAGTCGACGCATGATAGTGGGGAAATTATTAACGTTATAAAAAAAATAAAAAAAGTAAAGAAAGGCGGGCATCATGGTGGGGCGTGGAAAATTGCTTATGCAGATTTTGTGACAGCAATGATGGCGTTTTTCTTAATGATGTGGCTGTTGTCAATGTTAAATAAATATCAACGGGAAGGAATCGCGGAATATTTCAAGAATCCCTATAAAGAAGGGTTGGTCAGTACTGTAAAAAAAGGGGGAGATCAAGATAAAGATAATAATAAGAGTTTGGCATCGCCTATGGCGCAGCCGCCAAAAACGCAAGTGCAATCTTCGGTGAAACCATTGTCACAGCAAGCGTTAACGCAAGCAGCATTAAAAAATCTTAAGCAAGATTTGGAAAAGAAGTTAGCGGCAGATAAGCAGATTAGTCAATATAAAAATCAATTAAATTTTGTAGTGACGGCCGATGGGTTGAAAGTGGAGTTGCGTGATATTGAAAATCATCCGATGTTTTCCAGCGGTAAGACTGATTTTCAAATGTATGCAGATAAAATTTTAAGTTGGTTAAGCGAGCAGTTGAATCAATATCCTAATCGCATCGCCATTATTGGACATACCGATAATTTGCAATATGCTAATCAAAGTTACGGTAATTGGGAGTTGTCATCCGAGCGCGCTAATGCAACACGCCGCGCCTTGGTAGAGCATGGGATGGCGGAGGGCAAGATTATACGCATTGTGGGGGTTGCTGATACAGTGCCTTTGGATGCTAAAAATCCAGACAATCCTTCTAATCGTCGTATTGATATTGTCGTATTGACCGATAGTGCTTTGAAAAAACGGGTGGACTAATTGATATTGTCGTATTGACCGATTGTGCTTTGAAAAAACGGGTGGACTAACGAGGAGCGCTTGGTAATGAATATTGCTAAAAAATTTAAAATTAAATTAGCCATGGTGGGCGTATGTTGCCTGGTATTACTTTTACCCTTATATTTGCTGCCGGTTTCAGCATGGGTGTATTATATGGCTGCTGATGTGTTGTGCATGACAGGATTGTGTTGGTGGATAGTGTGTGCACCTATGGTAAAGCGCGTTACTCGATTGGTGGATGAGTTTGGTGGGTTGTGTAATAAATATCATTTAATTATAAATAATAAAAATACTGATCAAGATGAGTTGGCAACAATTATCGATCATGTCGATGAAATACTGCATTTGACAGAGGTGGGTAGTGTTAAGCAACAAGAAATTGGTAGTATGGAGAAAAAAAATCTACAGCATAAAATAAAACGTCTTGAAGAAGATTTGCTTAAGCTGAATGGAATTAAAAAAGAATTTGAATCTTTGCGTCAGGATGCTTGGTTTGATCGAGTCACCAATTTACCAAATCATAAATACTTAAGCCCAACATTTAGTCAGTCTCTTAGTCGCGCGCGTCTCGAAGATAGCAAGATAGGTTTATTTTTATTGCAAATTGTTAATTTAGAAGAAATAACGGCTGATCTAGGGCGTTTGGCAGGTGAAGCTGTATTAAAAGAAGTTGCTATTCGTTTAAAAAAATTATTTCAAGATGATAGATGGTTGGCGCGTGGACGTGAAGCAGAGTTCATATTTTTATGGAATCGTGCTAAAGAAATGACAGCTTTTATAGAATTTGTGCAGCATGTTATAGCGGCAGTGAGTATGCCGGTAGTAACACAAGAAGTGAGTGTGTGCTTGCATGTTAATATAGGGGCAGCGATTTTCCCAACACACGGATTGGTCGTGAAAGACTTGCTACGCAATGCCAATATTGCGTTGATGGAAGGATTGCAAAATAAACGGTCAACTTTTTGTTTTTATGATGATGCTATGGGCGATAAAAAAATAACCGGCCATAAACTAGAAAATGCTATGCGGCAAGCATTTGCTAATAAAGAATTGTTGTTATATTACCAACCAATTGTTGATCAGCGTACACGGCAAATTGTAGGGGTGGAAGCATTGTTGCGTTGGATGAATAGTAGTTTTGGCGTCATTTGTCCTTCGCGCTTTTTGCCTATTGTTGGCAACAGCGATTTTTTTACGCATTTATATGAATGGACGGTAAAGCAGGCATGTTACACCGTAGGTGCTTGGCAACAGCAAGGGTTTGCGCCATTAAAATTGGCGGTGAACGTGTCAGCGCGACAATTGCGCTATCTGGATGTGGCCAGCATTATTGCCGTTGTGTTGCATGAAACGGGTTTAAGTTCTAAAGTGCTTGATTTTGAAATTTCTTCTTTGTCAATGAAGGGTGATATGGCCGTGATGATTGAAAAGATTCAGGCATTGCGTCGTATCGGTGTGGGTATTTGTATGGAAAATTTTGCAGATAGCCATGTGTCATTGCGAGAGTTAACCGATTTGCCATTGAGTAGATTGCTGGTTGGCGCTGAATTGGTCAAAGAAATTAATAATGGCCAAGTGAGCCAGCTCATGGCAGATGCGATTATGGCATTAGCGCATGCATTGAAACTGGATGTGTTGGCTAAAGGCGTTGAAGCAGAATCGCAAGCTCAATCATTGATTAAGCGTGGCTGTCATTTATTGCAAGGTTATTATATTTGCCCGCCTTTACCTGAAGCTGAATTGTTAGCAAAATTAAAAGCATCGTCAGTGGTGATGCAATAGTGTGCCTCTCCATTTATCCTTTGCCCGTAATAGTTGTTTGGGATGTCGGTGTAATGGATACTTTTCATGAAAAGCCGTGGAAGCTAAAATGCTTGTAACCAAACTTTAATATTCCCTTAAGCTTCTCATGAAATAATTCATTTTTTTATAAATAAAATGTAACTATTCAGATGGCTAGTCGGGCAAATAGCTCGCCCGCCTGACGCCACTTAAGGGGGAGAATCGCGATTCTCCCCCTCTGACGCTCGTCAATGCAGTTTGCCGCGTACTCAGTTCCCCTATTCTATCTTTTGTAATAAATACAAGGAAAGCGTATGCAAAATAGAGTAAATGCAGTAAATGTTATTCCAGCACGTCGTAATTTTTTTATGCGTCATCCTGTGTTGATAGCCAGTGCGGGCATTGCGCTTGTTGCTTATCTATATCAGTGTGCGGTAGATGAGAAAACGCAGCAAACAGGTATGGCGGGTGTCGTGCAAGCAGGGTTGAATATGAGTATTTCACTGCTTGGTTCGCTGAATACGTGGTGGACGTTACGTCGTGAACGGCAAGCGATTGCCGCAGAAAAAGCAAAGCTTGAAAAGATCTTGCCAGCGATAACGCTTTTGTTAGAGGATGAGTCATCTTTGTTTGATCCTTTTATCTCTCCTCTTCCCTATTGTAGGCCTGTGCTTGCAAACATGATGGATAATTATAGAACAAAATTTGTACACGCGGAACATTATGCTGTTTACACCGCGTTATTGTTAAGCGAAGGTAATTTCGGGATTATTTCTAAGGCTCTGCGCATAAATAACTTTGACAGATTGCGCCCAGCGTGGTGTCAGATATAAGCGTACCGGAAGAAGAAAAATCGCAGGAATACTGAAGTATTTCGAGGTT
>VFKI01000122.1 GCA_009885665.1 Gammaproteobacteria bacterium | reverse complement strand
TTTTCTTTTTCCGGTACGCTTATATCTGACACCACGCTGGGCGCAATCTGTCAAAGTTATTTATGCGCAGGGCCTTACTTACTCGGCCGTGATAATATCTGCCGGGCGAATGACTTTATCGCCACGTTGATATCCCTTGCGGCAGATTTCAAGAATCGTGCCACTGTTTTTGCCTGATGCAACCCGTGTTTCCAAGACACGGACTTTACCTGGCTGTACTTCATCTTTGAGCGTTAAGGTAATTTCTTGCACTTGCCAGGTGCGCAATAATTCAAGCAAGCGGCGTTGAATTTTTTGCATGATACGCACACCCGTGGCATCGTGCATTTCTGGCGCCAGCATTTCTATCATATCGAGAATATCAATGAGTTTCAGCGCCGATCTTTCTAACTGCAACGCCCCCTCTTTCGTCTCGCGCGCTTGTTTTTCTTGTAATAAGACATACGATTTCTGCAATTCGATGACGCGTTGCTGTATTTGTTGAACAAGAGGTTTAGCAGGGCGCATGTAAATACGCCTTTCTGAATGGGATCGGGGTTAGCATCGTTGTGGATGTCGTTTCGCTCGCCGTATGTGCGACCGGCTGAGCCACCTCCATCACCACTTCGCCTAGATAATGATGCAAAAAGCGCTGAGCGGGCTGAAATAATTCATTTTGTGCTTGCCGTAATTCAGCCATTTTTTCTGGATGTTTCTGTATTGCTTGCAACAGTTTTTGCATGATGGTCGGTTTAGTGTCAGTCAGACTGACACCCAATAATGCAAATGGATTATCTATATTGGCGATGGACGTCGGCGTAGCCTGCTGCTTTTGTTTCAACACCACGTGCCGCATAGCCGGAGGTCGCGCAACCGGCAATTGAAAGGTTGCAACGAGGCCGCTGATATCGCAGCTTTTATGCGGTTTATCACAATTTTCACAAAAAAATGTGTTAAATTTTAAAGCGGTTTCAAGTGGCAGTAATTTATTACAATTTTTATTTTTGAGCAATGCCTGGACGTGCGCTTGAGGCACCTCTGATTTCATCATTCTGGCATCCCAAAGGTATGTGTCTATGAAAAGCGTTAAATGCGCAAGCAGTTGATCACGATCTTTTATATTTTTAAATATCAATTTTTCTTGTTTTTTATCATGCAACGCGTCATAAAATGTCATGCACTCTTTTTGCCGCGCGATTAATGCTTCGACTTCATCCACCAGCTCACGATCTTGTGCGTGCACTGCTGCGCGTAACACCGGGGATAAGTCATATCGTTTGTTCGATTTTTTTTCAAGATAACATTCTGCAATGGATATTGCCAACAGAATTTCATTTATCTGAGGCATACCCAACACCGGCGAAAATATCTCTAGCAGGCGCTGATACGCCGAATCAGTTAGGCCCCAATCGGAATCGGTTGTGTCGCCGGACAAACTATCGATGACTCGCAATAAAAGCGATTTAAAAAAATCTGCGCAACCTTCCGTCTCAAGGGTTTCTGGCGTAATTGCTTGATTAAAACTTGATTTACCTTGCGCCGCGCCGCGCAAACACAAGGCGAAACGCAGCCAAGCGGGCGTGGTTTTTTGTCGAGCAAGTTTGCTCAGTGCATTGGCGCCGATTTTTTCTCGACCCGTGACAGCCCACATCAATGCATGGTACAAATTAGCATCATAAAGCGGCACAAGATGGGGGGCTGACGATGTCAGCCATGCCATAAATGTTTGCGTGGCGGCACTGTTGCTGTCACGATAAATAACCCAGCCCGCAGAGGGAATAATGGTTTGCGCATCAGTTTGCGCATCAGTATACACGACAGCATGTTGCAATACTTCGGTCAATAATAAGGCCTCGACATCTATCCACTGATTGAATTCATCAACCTGCCACACGACGCGACCCGCGTTGTTTTTTGTCCATTCCAAATATTTTAATTTTATTTGCCCCGCTAGCGCGTTAAAAATATCGGCGCTATTTTGTTGATATAGCGTTTCGCGTCGTATCAGACAAGCTGCGCCCGTCAATATTTCTGCTGCAAAAATAACAGGGTTCGCGCCTATATTTTGCTGTATTTGATGAAAGCGTAATTTTCCCATATTTTCTAAATATGCCGTTGTTTGTGAAGTTTTCGTTAGCTTTAACAATTGTTCAATAGCATCATACTTTTTAGCAAGGAACGATTGTTTTAATAAATAATGCATTAAAGCAGCGTAAGCCGACGAATCAGGTAACAATTTTTTAAAAATTTCAATTAACTGACACAACTCGGACTCAGATAAATCGCCTTGCGCAAGCGTGGCGGGCTCAAGTAAAAGACCTTTCGCTAATTGAATGCAGTCGGCTTTCAGCTCTGCTTGCCATTTTGTGAGCTGCGCGAGTTGTAATAGGGCTTTGGCGGGTTGATTTATTTGGGACAAAGAATACGCATACAGATAGCGATCATGATGTGTCAACGTTTCACGCGCATGCGCCAATTGAATGAGGTCAGAATAAAGCTTTTTTTCAATCAACTCGCTAGGTAACCTCGATTGAACGGAAGATGGCTTTTTTTGGGAAACATTTTTTTTATGGCGTTTGTAGCGCATGCGGATTGACTCCTGTACTAGGCAAGGCATTAACCGAAGGCGGTATAGCAGGGGCGTTATGCTGCGTTGCGGGTATGTTTGTGGTTGTCGCGTAGGTGTTACGCAAAGACGCATTGCTATCGCTCAAGCGCTGTAATTTTTGTCGTAACTGCTGTAGTTCTTGCTGTTGATCTAAAATGAGATCCAATTCTTCTTTAATGGTTGCATTCATTTGTTGCAATTGAGCCATACTGATGGCGGACCATTGCGCGGGTGCCTGATTATGCGTTTGATTTTTTTGGTTGAAAAAAACTAAAAATTTATAACCAACAAAAATACCAAATAACGCGCAAGTTGTTAATAAAGAAGCGGCGATGATTTGCATGGTATGCAATAAACGCGACGGTTTTTTATCTTCAACCCGCGCAGGCATGGGCACCGCTTTAGGCTGCGCGTGCTCTTTATCTATTTCTTTCTCTTTATCTATTTCTTTGAGCAACCGATGGATTGCCAGATCAGCGCCGCATTGCACACAGGCTTCCGGCGCTGCATTGTGGGTCTTACATGTCGGACAAATCATAGTACAACATCCCGATCAAATCGATGTGTGGAAACATTATCATAGGAAAAGTTCATATACAGGAGCATATTTATCTTCACACTGAACTGCTCATAATCAGCTTCATTGTAACGGTTTTCAATTAACTTTTTCATATAATCACGCATTTCTCGTGCGTTGCCTGTTTCATTGTCTCGTTCAAATGACCGCAGGCCGTCAGCAGCACGTGCCAAAACAAAAGCGATAGGCACGTCATCAAAAAATTCGTCTATTGCTCCGTCAAGCTGAAGTATTTTATCGGCATCTGTCAGGGTTTCCAGGGCTTCTCTCATTTGCGTAAGGAGTGCATCCACACGATTTTTTTCTGCATCCGTCAAAGCGGCTTCGGCAGCGTTACGCCCTTTCAGGCAAAATTCATATGCTAATAACGGCGCGACTCCCTTTTCGTGCAATGCAAGCAATGTTGCAATTTGTTGTTGAGCGTGCTGTTTCTGCTCATTGCGCACCTCGCCGGTGAGCGGATCGGCAACAGATAAAATTGAGGTGGCAACATGTTGGCTTAGGCGTTGCACATCTTCGCGGACGTCTTCTTTTTTAGCTTGCGCAGCTATGCGAGAGAGCACGTTTTCTAGATCATGATACAATTTAGCAACTAACCCGCCACGGCCAATCTGCGCTTCGATCACTTGTTGCGTATCCTTTTCCGACCAAGCTTTTATATTGATGATATTATCTTCATCCACCGAAAACATCATGCGAATCGTGGGAGGACGTTGATTATTTGTCTCGTCCGTGGTCTCTTTATGAAACCATAGTTCGCCTACCTGATCTAGGATACCTTCTGCTTCATTAAAAACTCTTAGCCGTGCGAGCATTTGTTCTTTATGCGTAAAGTGCAGCGTTTCTTCAGCGTGGGCAGGTAAAGGGGTATTGCGCGCAATGAGTAAATGTTTTTTGCCGCCAGCAAGCTGTAAATAATAATCGTGTGCCGAAGAATGCATCATGGAAAAAGCAGTCTGGTCTTCGATCGTTTCCCCAGTCATTTTATTAGCCATAAACGCCGCGCCTTCGGCGACAGCTAACATGGGACGCGGATGGATGCTGACCTTGTCCGCACCAAATAAATTCTTAAGGGCATCTTGAATAGCGGGAACTAAAGATGAGCCACCCACCATTAAAACCGTGTCGATGAGTTCGGGTTCAAAGCGAATTTCATGCAGAATTTGTTGGGTAATGTGGATGATTTTTTCCACAATCGGTTTTAAGAGTTGGTTGAATTCATCGCGCGTGATGGTGACGTCGATATCGAGTAACTGATTGTGTTCATCACGCAATAAGCCAAACATTTCGATAGTTGCCGATGTTTCTGTGCTGAGGGTAATCTTCGCTGCTTCCGCTTTCTCGCGAAGCTCAACAAGAAAGTGCGCACGCTGTGCAGGGGTGAGTGCATCGAGTAAGGTGGTAATTGGCTGGCAACCTGTTTGTTCTTGTGTTTTACTGAAAACATGATTCGCTAAGAGCGTGTCAATATTATCCCCGCCCAGCCACATATCGCCCCCTTTCGTCACCTCCATAAAGCTGCCGCCGGCAAAACTTAATACGGAAATGTCAAAAGTCCCACCCCCCAGATCAAAGACCATGATAGTGCGTGAATCCGTTTCAGTTAATTCTCCCAGACCGAATGATAGCGCAGCGGCGGTGGGTTCAGGCAATAGACGTAATAATTGGATGCCTGCGTAATCGCATGCCGCCCGGGTGGCGAACTTTTGGCGATCAGAGAAATAGGCTGGGACAGTGACAACCGCACGATCAACTTTATTATGTAATTCTGCTTCACTGTCTTGGATAAGTTTTTTTAAAATCAAACCCGAAATCATTTCGGGGGTATAGGATTTATTATTTAACGAAAGATGAATACTCCCTGGTTCGGAAGGGTCGGTTGTGATCGGATAGCTGACGTGATGTTCACGGACCGCATTTTGGACTTCAGGATCGTCAAACCCACGCCCCATCAAACGTTTAACAGAGGTAATGGTTTGCTCAGGGTATTGTTTTTGCAAATCGCGTGCAGCACGCCCGACGACCAGGCTTGCGTCTGGCAACATCGTCACACAAGATGGGGTTAATTCGTCCCCTTCTGCATTGCGGATAGCTGAAATGCCTATTTTTTTTATACAGGCGACTGAATTTGTTGTGCCAAGGTCAATCCCGATTGCAATACCCATATCTTCACGCTCCTTTAAAAGAACAAGCTGTCTATTATTTTTTAAAAATCTGCACCGTATCTATCGATATATAAAAATAGGAGGAAGGGAACTGATGGCGTGATAATTTGCACGAGATATGCACGTCAGAGGAGAATGACGCATTGTTTCGCCTCCCTCCTTGGGAACCCTGCACGAAATAACCTCGCTATATCGCTATCCTATATTTTTATATAGGTAATAATTTACCCCTGCCCCAAACAGAGGGGCATAGCATATCACGGTTTACTTTCATTTGATACTTTTATTTGCCAAATTTCCAGGGGTGTCCCATCTAAATTGGCTCTCCTGTTCTGCTTCAGACAGAACGGTCAACCGTCCCCTTGTGTCAGCAACGAGGTCACTTTACTATGACATGGACGGAAACGGTAACTATTCAGCCGGGGCTGCATTTTGCAGAAAACGGCCAGATTTGAGCCAAGGTTTTG
>VFKI01000077.1 GCA_009885665.1 Gammaproteobacteria bacterium | reverse complement strand
GTAGCCTGGGTGAACGGTTACGAGCGGACAATAAAACCGCAATTAATAATTCAAATGGCGTATGCCAAATCAATTCAGTGGTGGGGTGTGGGTTGTTTGCTTTGAAGCAGTTAAAAATTTTATTGATTTGCGTTGGCGTCATCGGCTGATTCTGCATGGTATATTAAGGCAATTATATCGTATAATCGCGGTCTATGAATTTTTTCTAGGATAAATTTGATGTCCACTGAGCCATATATCAGCATTGTGATTCCTGTCTATAATGAATCTGCTAATCTCGAAACCTTGTATCAGCGGTTGACGACGACTTTGGATGCATTGGGAAAACCGTATGAAATTTTATTGACTGACGATGGCAGTCGTGATGATTCGGTGCACATTTTGCAAGAATTGCATAAGCGTCGGCCGGAACAAATTCGCGTCATCGAATTCAATGGTAATTTTGGTCAGCATATGGCAATCATGGCGGGCTTTGAGCGCGTGCGCGGTCAAATCATTATCACCATGGATGCGGATTTGCAAAATCCACCGGAAGAAATCCCCAAATTAGTGGCAGCAATGGAAGCGGGACATGATGTGGTGAATACGCATCGTTTAGAGCGCCAGGATAGCTGGTGGCGTTTATTTGTTTCTCGCACGCATAATCGCATTCGTGCGTGGATGATGCCAAAATTAAAAATGCAGGATGAAGGATGCATGTTGCGTGCTTATAGTCGCCGTATTGTGGATTTAATGGCGGCAACGGGTGAAGCGACGACGTTTATTCCGGCTTTAGCATTGAACTATGCCAGTCATCCGACGGAAGTTGGCGTGGCGCATGAAAATCGTTTTGGGGGTGAATCGAATTATTCATTATATGGTTTAATTCGCTATAATTTTGATTTAGTCACCGGCTTCTCATTATTTCCTTTACAAGTCTTTACGCTGATTGGTATGGGTGTTTCGTTTTTTAGCTTTTTGTTTGTGCTGTATTTGGGTTTGCGGCGTTTGATTGTGGGTCCCGAGGTCGAAGGGGTGTTTACCTTATTTGCCATTATGTTTTTTTTAATTGGTATTGTGCTATTGGGCTTGGGGATAGTCGGTGAATATATTGGTCGTATTTATCAAGAAGTGCGTAAGCGGCCACGCTTTGTGGTGAAAAGAGTGTTGGAAAAATAAGATGAACGTCACGGAGGGGAGAATCGCGGTTTTCTTTTCCCTGACACCTCTCCATCGTGCTGGGAAATAGATATGAAAATAATCAGTTCTCTTTTCTTCTGGCTGATTTTGGCGTTTATTGTGGGTAGCCTCATTGGTATTTATCTGCCCATCTCGGTGGCGGATACGCTTGCGCCGTTGGGTACCAGTTTTATTCGGTTGATTAAAATATTCATTTCGCCGATCATTTTCTTGACGGTTGCCACGGGGATTGCGAAAACAGGGTCGATGAAAAGGCTCGGCAAAACCGCATTATATGCATTGATTTATTTTGAAATTATTTCCACGCTGGCATTATTGCTGGGCTGGATCGCCGCGGTGGTTTTTCATCCCGGGAATAGTATGCATACGAATCCCAATCAATTAGATGCTAAAGCGGTCACGGGGTTTTTTGTTAGTGCGCAACATTTATCCGTCAGTGAATTTTTGCAAAATATCATTCCCACCAGTATTGTTGAGCCGTTTGCTAAAAATAATATGCTGCAAGTGCTCTTGTTGGCAATTCTATTCGGTAGTGCATTATTGGCGATTAATGCGCGCTATGCTAAATCGCTGATTGGTGGCATGGAAAAAGTGACGCAGTGTTTGTTTCAAATTATCCGCATGATTATGTACGCCTCCCCTTTAGGGGTGTTGGGTGGGATGGCCTTTTCTACTGCGCATTTTGGCGGGCATTTGCTGATTCCCTTATTTGGATTGATAGGCTTGTTTTGGTTGACAGCCGGTATTTTTGTTGCGGTTGTTTTGAACGCTGTCGCTATCTTGTCCGGCTTTTCATTGTGGCGTTTTTTAAAATATATTTTTACTGAAATTGTGCTAGTGCTGGGCACCTCATCCAGTGAATCCGCTTTGCCGCAATTGATGCGTAAGCTTGAATCACTCGGGTGTCGCAAAGAAACAATAGGGATCGTGATTCCGATTGGCTATTCTTTTAATTTGGATGGCACGAATATTTATATGACATTGGCGGCCTTGTTTATTGCGCAAAGCTTTGGCATTCATTTGACTATGCTGGAAAGCCTTGCGCTGTTTGCAACGGCAATGTTATCCAGTAAAGGTGCTGCAGGCGTGACCGGTTCAGGTTTTATTACCTTAGCGGCGACTTTGGCTGTTGTGCCGACCATTCCGTTGGTAGGTATTGTGTTGATTCTGGGTATTGATCGTTTCATGAGCGAGGCGCGCTCGGTGGTGAACTTTATTGGCAATGGTGTGGCGGGCTTAGCCCTGAGTCGCTGGCAGGGCGAAGTATCGGCTGCCATGGTGCAGCAGCGATTGGCGGTTTCTGCGGATTGTTAACAAGGTGGTAATTCTGGCAAAGCCCTCTAAAGTTATTTATGCGCAGAG
>VFKI01000132.1 GCA_009885665.1 Gammaproteobacteria bacterium | reverse complement strand
GGGAGAATCGCGATTCTCCCCCTTAAGTGGCGTCAGGCGGGCGAGCTATTTGCCCGACTAGCCATCTGAATAGTTACATCCTACTTTGATGTAGCCAGCCCTAAGGAATGTGCACCCTCCTTCGTCAGCTAATCTGGCTTAATTCTTTCTTAATCTTTGATGCGATAAGCTATCGCAAAGTCACTATAAAAAAATGAGGAGCAGGTATGCTATTGTCCGACACGCATCCGTCGTATTCAACTTTTTTAGTAAATGAAAAAAATTTAGAAGAAATAAAAAATGATGAAGAAGAAAATTCAGAACAAATAAAAGCCACTGCGCCAATGATCCGCATATCAATAGATGACACACCCTTATCGTCATCTAACATAAGCCAACAAGGTTCACAAAAAGATAAGCTGGATCATGAAGATGACGATGATCAAGAAGGCATTCGTGCTGACTTTAGCGAAAGCTGGGGTAGATTTTTCTTCAAGCATATCTGGGCAATTGTAACCGCAAGCCCAACACTGTTTTATGCGGCGATTTGTTACACTGATAAAAATATTGCAGATTTTCGATGGCTTACAACAGATGCATGGGATGATTTGCCTACAGAATCTGCTGCTGGCATTCAAAACACTATTGCTAATAATTTCAAATTAAACATACCAATCTCACCATGGCTAGCCATGAGTATTGTTGTGATAACCGCACTTTCTGCTTATATTATTAATCATTGGCAAACCTTATTTGTAATCGATAAGGCTGAGAAATTCATAGAAAAACTACCTCGATGGTATGTGATACTGCTGGGTGTTGCTGCAGCGCTTTGCAATATGGCGTTAGCCATGGCAGCGACTGCATCAATAGAATACGCCCCCCTACGCTGGATGCTCATACTTGCCTGGGGCGGAACAAATTTCTTTAGTTATACTGTTACGCGCACGCTGGGCGCGGAGAATCTTGCTGTTTTATTTAATAAAGAATATCGCATATGGCACGCCATGAAAAAAGAATGGTTTTCTCTCTCAGAGGAGCAGCAAAATACCGTCCTAAACAAGATCAGCCCGAACTTTTTATGTTTTAGACAAGCGCAAAGTGTTAGTGATAACGAAGCGCGCAACGACGCAGAAATTATCAACACGCTTGAAAAAGAAGTCAATGATGATGAAGTCAAAAGTGATGAAGAAATAAAAAAACCCACACCATCGAAGCTGAACATCAAAAAAACGTTGAAACGCACAGGTAAAGCACTTTCTTGGGTAGAACCACGCCCTAGCACTTCTTTGCTTAACAAAATCACACCCATTTTCTTTGGCGCACTCGACTTGCCTATCGGATTATCGCCTTGGGTCGCTTTGATCGCGCGTTCACTCTATGCTGTCCATCGTATCGCGGTCGCAACATTGCTTCCTTCAGTCTCTGTTTTTATATCACAACAAGTTTGCAATGGTTTAAAAAAACTTGGCGTCCCCTTGCCAGACCATGGCGTTTCTTATGTTATTGGCACAAGCGGTTCACTCGCAACGATCGCGCTGTATCAAAAAAATGCGCTACTGGCTTTCGAACTGTTGAGCGACGCATGGCATAACGACTATCATCTTTCGCATGATAAAGTGAAAAATAATGCATGGAATCTGTTAAACACGCTTTTCAGCCAAACAACCGCTTGGGTGTTAGCATGCACAATCTCTTCCAGTTATCTCGCATCTGCGGTACGTGGCCTTTCCAACTTATATGACAATCGATTAATAAAAATGATGGGGTTGGGCATCCCGCTGATCATGGGCGCGGTCAACCTTAGCTTTGCACTCATGTTGAGGTATGAAAATAGACGCCAGAAAATTTGTCAACAAGCATGTCAAGAGATAGCAGAAATCTTAGCTGAAGTTGAGAGTGACGCTAACGCTTCTTATGAATCTTTAGATGCCGCCAGAAGAGCATTGAAAAGAAGTATTTCACTTCTTGTTAAATACGCAAAGCATACCGAAGAATCCGCTAAAATACTCATCGACCAAAATCAGCATTATTTAACCAATCGCCCTGATTGGCTGGAGAAAATAAAAGAGAAAACAAAATGTTGTCGCGCACCTGCTATTAGGAAACCCTCGGTGAGTCAATCCGGTTTATTCTCACGCGGGCACAGCAGAATAAGCAGCATTGATGAGCACTCTCACCTATTACCCGCACCACCTGTTAACGGCGTTAATTATCACGCAATTTATCCCTACGGCGCTGCAATGATGCCATGATGGGATGCCATGATAGGATACAAGGTGCCAAAGTTATTTATGCGCAGCGCCTAACCCCGTCGCCACTGCGTGCCGCCGGCACCGTCTTCCAATACAACTGACAGGCTTTGTAATTCATCACGAATCCTGTCTGCTTCTACCCAATTTTTATTGGCACGCGCCGCCTCGCGCGCGGCAATCAATGCATTGATTTTTTCACCATCGCCATCCGTCACGCCTGTTTGCATAAATTGTACCGGGTCTTCTTGTAAAAGGCCTAACACATTACCAAGGTATTTCAACAATGCCACATGATGGTAAGCCGCCATTTCATCTATTGCACGCAAGCGTTGCGCAGTATGCGCCAATTCAAACAAAACTGAAAATGCCACCGGCGTATTGAAATCATCATCCATCGCATCCATGAACTTTTGATAAAAAGGATAGGTCGCAGTGGTATGCGGCTGTACTAATTTTTCCTTTATTTTATCAAGCATATGTACGGTGACAGGCAAATCACGTAAAACTGTATACAAACGTGATAATGCACTTTTTGCTTGTGAAAGGGAATCCGGCAAATAACTCAGCGGGCTACGATAATGACTAGACAACAAGAAAAAACGAATCACTTCAGCTGGGTGTTCTGTTAACAAATCGCGCAGCGTAAAAAAATTGCCCAGTGATTTTGACATTTTTTCACTTTCTAATTGTAAATAACCGGCATGTAACCAATAACGCGCAAAGAGTTTATGCGTGACACCCTGCGATTGGGCGATTTCATTTTCATGATGCGGAAAAATAAGATCGCGCCCACCGGCGTGAATGTCAAATGTTTCGCCTAATAAATCGATCGCCATCGCTGAGCATTCAATATGCCAGCCCGGCCGACCCGCACCCCAAGGGGAATCCCAAGCAGGTTCATTCGGTTTGGCCATTTTCCATAACACAAAATCTAAAGGATCACGCTTAACATCATTGACTTCAACGCGTGCGCCACTTTCTAATTCATCAATATTACGATTGGATAAACAGCCATATTCAGCAAAATTGCGCACGGCATAATACACGTCACCATTCCCCGCAATATACGCTTTATCCGCAGCAATCAGTTTTTCGATAAATTCAATGATACGCGGCACATATTCCGTCGCGCGCGGTTCATGGGTGGGCGCAAGCAAACCGAGCGCTTGCATGTCTTCACGAAATGCTTGGACAAAACGTTGCGTCACCGCACTAAAATCTTCATTATTTTCATTGGCACGTTTAATAATTTTGTCATCAATATCCGTGATATTTCTAACATAATTAACATCATAACCACTAAAACGCAAATAGCGCACCACCATATCAAAAGCCGTAAACGTACGCGCATTACCAAGATGGATGTAATCATACACCGTAGGACCACACGCATAAAAATTGACTTTACCCGGCACAAGCGATTCAAAGTCTTCCGTGGTACGGGTGAGGGTGTTATGTAATTTCAGCATGCAACCCCCGAAAATCTCATCATACATTTTTCAGCGCCCATGAGATGCATCACCTTTGCCAACTCCGGCCCATGCATTTCGCCGGTCAAAGCAACACGTAAGGGTTGAAATAATTTCTTACCACTGACTTGGCATGCATTACGCAAATGTTCGCATAACACAGCGTAATCTGTACCCTTTTCCGCAACTATTTTTTGCGCGCACTGGAAAAACGCTACGCCAGCATTTTGCAAAATCGCCTGATGCGCATCTGTCAATGCCAATGGCGCACCGGTTAAAATGCCCGCCCATTTCACTGCATCCGTCGGAAACACGACATTGTCACGCATCAAATGTAAAAAATCTTGTTGTTTATCAACGTCAATTAAGTTAACACTGTCCGCCAACCAAATGGCTAACGCGCCATCAGTCAAACGCAATACGGCTTCTTTTTGCCAGTG
>VFKI01000159.1 GCA_009885665.1 Gammaproteobacteria bacterium | reverse complement strand
TAACGCCGCGTTGAAACTGCGTTTTAAATGCTCATTTACGTGTGTGTAAACTGCGCTTTAAAACACATTTTCGCCTCGATTTATACAAAAAACACTTTGGTGCGGGATGTCGGCACCACACTTCGCACCTTCGTCTTTTTTGATAACGCCGCGTTGAAACTGCGCTTTAAATGCGCATTTACGTGTATGTAAACTGCGCTTCAAAACGCGTTTTCGCGTTGACCTATGCAAAAAATATTTTAATGCGAAATGTCGATATTAACCGCGAATGCCTAATGTTTCGAGCAACGCACGGTAACCAGCAAAATTTACGCGCTTCAAGTAAGCCAATAGACTACGGCGTTGGCTAACCATACGGGTCAAGCCATAACGCGTGTGAAAATCTTTGGGATTGGCTTTCATGTGTTCTGTTAAACTGCGAATACGCTCGCTTAACAAAGCAATTTGGACTTCGGTAGAACCGGTATCGCCGGGGGCACGTTGATGCTTCTGGACGATTTCAGCAATGGTGGCAGTAGGTAATGCCATATTTCAATACTCCTGGCGCTTTAAAATTTAACATATAAGAAAAAGTAATGACTCAGACCATGCAGAAACTCAACCGTTTTGGCTGAAAAATCTCTACGCGATGGGGAATTCTTAAGGAAGAGAATCGCGATGCTCCACCTTAAAGAGGGTAGCCATCTAAGTCGCAACTAAAAAAAAGCAAGTGCGGCATTATAGCGGGGAGTTAAGCTGACGACAAGCATTATAGCGGCATCCTATTGAGTCTGCGTTTATATGGTCGACTTATCCTCCCTGCCGGCGTTGCATAATTCTTCATCTAAACGCAGACTCAATAGGATTCCGCTATAAGTCACAGACTCACCAAACGCTTTGGTGCAACACGCCCATCGTCCGTGATTTCACCTACGCCTAAAAATAAGCCTTCTTCCAAGAAAATACGCACCAAGCCGGTAGCCGTCGTGTGGGGTACGCGCACCGCTTGACCGGTTTTAATATAAAATGCGGCAGAAGAAGAAAGGCGCGCGGCAGGTAAATGTTGCACGGATGAATCAACCGGCAATAATAATTGTGTTAGCGATTCGCCGGCCGCTTGCATCGTTTCTAGTGCTGCCAGCGTTAACATAGGCTGTTGTTGATACGGGTGCACCGCAGTGCGCCGCAAACCACTGACATGCGCACCGCACCCTAATTTTTCACCGATATCTTCCACCAGTGTGCGCACATAAGTCCCCTTAGTACAATGCACATCAAATTCAAATACATTTGTCGACACATCCCATGACAGCAAAGTCAAGGCATGAATTGTTACACTGCGTGGCTGGCGTTCCACTTCAATGCCTTTACGCGCCAACACATACAATGGTCGGCCTTGATGTTTAAGCGCTGAAAACATCGGCGGAATTTGTTCAATATGCCCCGAAAATTCCTGTAATACTGCCGTAATTTTTTCTACGGTGATATCTTGCACCGCGCGCGTGGCGATCACTTCACCTTCAGCATCCCCAGTGGTGGTTTTGATGCCTAAGGTCGCACGCACACGGTAATATTTATCCGCATCAAGCAAGAATTGTGAAAAACGAGTTGCGTCGCCAAAGCATAACGGTAACATTCCCGTTGCCAGCGGATCCAAACTACCCGTATGGCCGGCTTTTTTAGCATTAAATAAGTGTTTGGCACGCTGCAATGCCGCATTGGATGTTATACCCAGCGGTTTATCGAGCAATAAAATGCCATTAATATTGAGTCCGGTTTTTTTGGCCATGACGAATGCGACTACCCTTTATCATCTTTTAATACATCATGAATCAGCGAAGAAATTCGGCTGCCGCGCGCGATCGATTCATCAAATACAAATTTTAAATCTGGCACAATACGCAAACGCACCGCGCGCGCCAACAAATGGCGCAATTCTTTGGTTTCCGCATTAAGTGCAGCAATAGCTTCACGCGCAGATTCTTCTGGCAACACGCTTACAAAGATTTTAGCAAACGCCAAATCATGCGACACACTGACACCGGTAATCGTCACCAAGCCAATCACCACATCAGCGGCTTCTTTTTGCAAGATGCGCGCCAACGCAGTTTGAATCAAATCGTTGACGCGTGCCTCTCTTCGAAAACCTCTCGCCATCAGGTCACCGTCCGCTTGACCGTCACTTTTTCAAAGACTTCGACTTTATCGCCAGGCTTAATGTCGTTATAACTCTTAACGCCTATGCCGCACTCCATACCGGAACGCACTTCGCCGATATCGTCACGGAAGCGACGCAAAGACTCCAATACACCTTCAAACACAACGATATCATCCCGTAAGACGCGGATAGGATTATTGCGCTTCACGACGCCTTCCACCACCATACACCCGGCAATCGCACCAATTTTAGAAGAACGGAAGACTTCACGCACCTCAGCTAAACCAACGATTTTCTCTTGCACTTCGGGTTCCAGGAAGCCTGACAGCGCGCGCTTCACTTCATCAATCACGTCATAAATCACGCTATGATAATGTAAATCGATACTTTCATTTTCAATCAATTTACGGGCTTCCGCATTTGCACGGACATTAAAGCCGATGATGATAGCGCCCGATGCCAATGCTAAATTAGCATCTGACTCGCTGATACCGCCCACTGCCGCAGAAATCACCTTAACCTTGACTTCTTCTGTCGATAATTCTGCCAACGCTTGCGTCAATGCTTCTGCTGAACCTTGAACGTCCGCCTTCAAAACAATATTCAGATAACGCTCAGCCTTTTCATCACCCATACGTTGCATGACATTTTCTAACTTAGCCGCATTTTGTCGCGCCAACTTCACTTCGCGGAATTTACCTTGGCGGAACATAGCAACTTCACGCGCACGTCGCTCATCTTCAACGACTAAAAATTCATCACCCGCCTGTGGTGTACCGGACAGTCCCAAAATTTCGACCGGAATAGAAGGTCCGGCTGAATCAATGGGTTTACTATTTTCATCAAATAATGCGCGTACACGGCCAAATTCAAACCCAGCAAGCACGACGTCACCACGCCGTAAAGTGCCTTGCTGCACCAATAAACTCGCTACCGCACCACGGCCTTTATCCAAACGCGATTCAATGACCACACCCGATGCTGGACATGCCGCAATCGCGTGCAACTCCATCATCTCAGCTTGCACTAAGACTGAGTCGAGCAATTTATCAATATTGCTGCCTGCCTTAGCAGAAATCGGTACAAACATGACATCACCGCCCCACTCTTCCGGGACAAGGCCATAACGCGATAATTCATTGCGCACCCGCTCCGGATCGGCTTCGGGTTTATCCATTTTATTGACCGCAACAATGATCGGAACAGAGGCTGCTTTTGCATGATTAATTGCTTCAATGGTTTGCGGCATCACACCATCATCCGCAGCAACCACTAAAATAACGATATCCGTTAACTTTGCACCGCGTGCACGCATCGCCGTAAAAGCGGCATGACCCGGCGTATCAAGAAAAGTGATCATGCCTTTTGGGGTTTCAACATGATATGCACCAATATGCTGGGTAATGCCGCCCGCTTCGCCAGAAGTCACACGTGTACGACGAATATAATCCAACAATGAAGTCTTACCATGATCGACGTGTCCCATAATGGTAACGACTGGCGCGCGTGGCAATAATTCCCCTTGTGGCTGCGAATCTTGCGTCAACGATTCTTCAATCGCAAAAGCACTGACCAGCTTGGGTTTATGTCCCATTTCTTCAACAACCAACGACGCCGTTTCTTGATCAACCGGCTGATTGATGGTGACCATCGCACCCATTTTCATCATCACCCGAATAACTTCAGCCGCTTTGACTGACATTCTTTGCGCAAGCTCCGCCACTGTCAGCGTTTCTGGAATATTCACTTCACGCACTACCGGCGCAGTTGGGCGCGTAAATGCTTGAATTTGCATCTGCTGCATACGTTTATTGCGTGCATGACGACGACTACCACGCTGTGAATAAGCAACATCAATTTCACTGTCATCGCTACGCAATGACATATTCAACGCCCCACCGCTGCGGCCGACTAATGATTCATAACGATCATGTCCGCCCTCACGTCCACCCCGCGTTTTTTTCTTTTTAGCATGACCATAGCGATCAGTCTCTTCTTCAGTGCGTACGCCATGGCGTTTATCTTTATGACGCGGATCCGTTTTTTCTGTTTTATCTGTCGTTGTTGAACGCGGCGTGGCAGGCTGGGCGGGTGTAACGACCGGCGCTGCTGGCGCAGCATTCGGCGCCTTTTCTACCACAGCAGCAACGGTTTCAGCACTAGGCGATACAACGACGGGTGTCGCTGGCAATGCTTCTGCTACCACAGCCGGCGTTACTTCAACCACAGGCTGCGGCACGTCTACGGCTGCTTTTACGGACTCTGCTGTTTCTACCGCTTTTGCCACCTCAGTCACTTCGGCGACTTCTGCCACACGTTTAACATAAGTCCGTTTTTTGAGAACTTGTACGCTAATGGTTTTGGCACCGCCGCTCGCACCTGCGACACGTAATTCGCTGGTTTTAGCGCGACGCAATACGATCTGTTCGGGCGCCGCCGTGCGCGCAGCTATTTTAGCCCCATGTTGCTGCTGCAAATATTGCAGTAATTGCTGCTTGCGCGCTTCAGTCACCATATCATCGGCGCCACGCAAACCCGTGACACCGGCATCCTGAAATTGAACAAGCAGACGCTCTACTGTCGTGCCCGTGTCGGCAGCCAGCTGTTTAATTGACACCGCCTGTGTCTTGACTCGCTTGGTAATTAACACAGTTTCTTTTGGCATTAGCGCCTCGTATTACATAAATATCATAAAAAAATGGTAACTATTCAGCATAATTTCCGCAAACACCCGCGAGGCCAGAAGCAACCTGACTTTACGCGATGGGGGTTTCCAAAGGGGGAGAATCGCGATTCTCCC
>VFKI01000187.1 GCA_009885665.1 Gammaproteobacteria bacterium | reverse complement strand
TTTCAGTGCAAAATACCATCTTTCAGTAACCCCCTCCCCTAGAAAAAAGGGGACATTTCTAAATTGCCTGGAGGGGGACATTTCTATTTTGCTCCGACATGGGTTGTTATAAAATCCTGAAGCGGTCGGGTTGCCTGCAGACAGATTTATACCCCCTAAGCATGCAATCCCTCTAAATACTTATCTGCATCCAGCGCCGCCATGCATCCCATGCCTGCGGATGTCACTGCTTGACGATACACTTGATCTGTCACATCCCCCGCGGCAAATACGCCCGGCACGCTCGTGGCGGTGACATTGCCCATCAAGCCGCTTTTTACTTTGATATATCCATTATGCATTGCTAATTTATTTTCAAAAATCGCCGTATTGGGCGTATGGCCAATGGCGATGAAGACACCATCGACGTTGATTAATTTATCTGTGCCATGTTGAACATGCTTAATCCGAATGCCGGTTACACCATTGGCATCGCCCACCACTTCATCCGTTGCGTGATGCCACTCGATCGTGACATTTTCCGCTGTTTTTTTCATGAGGCGATCGATGAGAATTTTTTCTGCGCGCAAAGTGTCTCGTCTATGAATAAGCGTAACGTGTGAAGCAATATTTGCGAGATACAGCGCTTCTTCAACCGCCGTGTTGCCGCCGCCGACAACTGCAACGGGTTTGCCACGATAAAAAAAGCCATCACACGTCGCGCATGCCGACACGCCTCTTCCTTTAAAAGCTGCTTCCGATGGCAAGCCTAAGTATTTTGCACTTGCGCCCGTTGCAATGATGAGCGCGTCACATGACCAGGTTTGTTTTCCTTTTAAGATAAAGGGGCGTTGATTAAAGTCCACCGAGTCAATATGGTCCATGACAATTTGGGTATTAAAGCGTTCCGCATGCGCTTGCATGCGCTGCATGAGGTCGGGTCCCTGTAAGCCTTCAGCATCGCCCGGCCAATTTTCCACATCTGTGGTCGTCGTCAGTTGGCCGCCAGGTTCCATACCGGTTAATACGATAGGGCTTAAGTTAGCGCGCGCTGCATATATGGCAGCCGTCCAGCCCGCAGGCCCTGATCCTAAAATAATAAGACGGTGATGATTTGTCGTTGTCATGGCGGCCTCTGCTTTTGTAGTAGATACGGGTTTGCTATAGTACGTAAAGTTATTCAGGAGGTAAAGCCATTGAATTCACCCCGTCCAGCTAATCGTCGCCCACTTGCTATCCAGATGGGACATCGTTTGCGCGAAGGTTTGTTGTTGGTCACAATTGCCGTGGCTTTATTTTTATTATTATCATTTGCGACTTGGCATCACACGGATCCAGGTTGGTTGAATAGTGATGGTGGTGCAGCCGTATTAAATCGTGGTGGACGTGTCGGCGCGTTTGTGGCGGATATTTTTTTATTATTATTTGGCTGTATGGCGTGGCTTACGCCCTTTTTATTGGTTTGGCTCGCATGGAGCAATTTACAGGATTATCAAGCATTGCCAATGCGTAAAGAAAACGATAAAAAAGCTAAGCGCAGTGCGTCATCATTGGGTTTATGGGTGAAACTATTGGGTTTTGTCATGATTTTAGTGAGCAGTTGTGGCTTGGCTGCATTATTACTTGGGCATCACTTCAATAGTCTACCGGCGTCTGCTGGCGGCGCCATGGGTGATTTAACGGCAAGTCATTTAAAAACGATTTTTAATTTTAGTGGCAGTTTATTGATATTGGTAACGGGTTTGTTTTGTGGCGTGACGTTGTTCAGCGGTTTATCGTGGTTGGGATTGAGTGCGCATGTGGGCGATTTGGGGCGAGGCGGCTTGGCGCGTCTGCGTGCTGCGCTGATTGAAAAATGGCAAACATGGCAAAAACGCCGCGAACGCCCCACGATAATGACAACACCTGTGTTGTATACCGAACCGCAAACATTATCTGCTAAATCCGTGCAAAAAGTGTTGCCGACACGTGTGACGCCAGTGCGCATTGTGCGTCCAGAAAAACCTGCATTGCCAATGCCGAAGGACGTTATTAAACAAAAAAATACGTCAACAGTGACATTGCAACTGGGCATGTTGCCGCCGCTGACGTTATTGGATGCGCCGCCACCGCCATCGGGGCAAGCATTTTCAGATATCAGTTTTGAAGCGTTATCACAGTTGGTTGAGCAGCGCTTGCAAGATTTTGGTGTGGAAGTCAAAGTGGTTGCCGTGCATCCGGGTCCCATTATTACGCGCTTTGAATTGGATTTAGCGCCGGGAATTAAAGTCAGCAAAATTACCGGCCTTGCAAAAGATATTGCCCGTTCTCTCATGGCGACGAGCGTGCGCGTGGTTGAAGTTATTCCGGGCAAATCGGTTATTGGTCTTGAATTACCCAATCAACATCGTGAAATAGTCGGTTTGCGCGATATTTTGGAATCGCAACGTTATATCCAAGCAAAATCGCCGGTTAGTTTGGTGTTGGGTAAGGATATTGCCGGTTTTCCTGTGGTGGTTGATTTAGCAAAGATGCCACATTTATTGGTGGCGGGCACGACGGGCTCGGGTAAATCGGTCAGTCTGAATGCGATGTTGCTGAGTATGTTATTTAAAGCGACGCCGGAACAATTGCGTTTAATCTTAATTGATCCCAAGATGTTGGAATTATCGATATATGAAGGCATTCCGCATTTATTAACGCCGGTCATTACCGATATGAAAGATGCGGCCAATGCTTTGCGTTGGTGTGTAGCGGAAATGGATCGACGCTATCGTTTAATGGCTTCGTTGGGCGTACGTAATCTTGCTGGCTATAATCTCAAAGTCACTGAGGCGAGTCAGCAGGGTAATCCGATTCCTGCGCCAGAATGGTTGCGGGTTGACGGTAACCCCGTTGAGCAATTGGCCGCACTCCCCACGATTGTGGTGGTTGCCGATGAATTGGCTGACATGATGATGGTGGTAGGCAAAAAAGTTGAAGAATTAATTGCCCGCATTGCGCAAAAAGCGCGTGCCGCCGGTATTCATTTGATTGTTGCCACACAACGGCCTTCTGTCGATGTGATTACGGGTTTAATTAAAGCCAATATTCCGACGCGCGTGGCTTTTCAAGTATCATCACGTATTGATTCGCGTACTATTTTGGATCAGCAAGGCGCGGAACAATTATTGGGTAATGGCGATATGTTATACCTGCCACCCGGTACCGGTGTGCCGGTGCGCGTGCATGGCGCATTTGTTGCGGATGAAGAGGTGCATCGCGTGGTTGCGGCCTGGCAAACGTATGCAAAACCGGAATACATTGCTGAAGTGACGGATGGCGGCACCGAAGGTGACGCCGGTGAAGCGGGTACGGGCGAGCATGATCCGCTCTACGATCAAGCCTTGCGAATTATTACCGATTCGCGTCGCGCTTCGGTTTCATTGATTCAACGGCGTTTGAAAATAGGCTTTAATCGCGCGGCGCGCATTATGGAAGAGTTGGAAGCTTCGGGTGTCGTGAGTGGTGTAGATCAAAATGGTGCACGCGAAGTGTTGGCGCCGGAGGGCGTGTGAGCGATATTTCGCGGCAATCCGGCAGCGTAAAGCACTTGCGTCAGCACTTTCATTTGTCCTTCGCTGGCATTTAATGCGGGAATATATTCCAGCGAGACACCGCCTGTTTCCATAAATTGTTCGTGGCCGCGCAACGCAATTTCTTCTAATGTTTCTAAACAATCCACCGCAAAGCCGGGACACACGACTTGAATTTCTTTAATGCCGCGTGGTGGTAATTCTGCTAATACTTTGTCAGTGTAAGGTGTCAGCCATTTTGCTTTGCCTAATCTGGATTGAAAGCTGATTTGATATTCGTTTTCCGTTAAACCCAGGGCGCGCACAATGTGTTCTGCACTCAATTGACAGCGTGCCGCATAGGGATCGCCTAAATTCACATAGCGTTGTGGAATGCCATGAAAGGAGAACAATAAAAACTTTTTACCGTGTTGCATTTGATACTGCTGGATTGAGTCGCTGATTGCTGCAATATAATCCGGATGATCCGCATAATCTCCTAAAAGATGCACAGCAGGTAATGCGCGCCAGCGACGCAATACCGCAGTAACCGCGTCATAGGCAGATGCTGTGGTTGTGGCGGAATATTGCGGATAAAGGGGGAGTACTTTAATTTCAGTTACACCGGCAGCACGCAGTTTTTCCATAGCAGATTGAATAGAGGGCGTGCCATAATGCATGCCCAGTTCAACCGGTATTTGCAAAATTTTTTGTAATTGTATGGCAATTTGCTGTGAGTGTATCAATAACGGTGAGCCTTCGCTTTGCCAAATGTTTTGATATAATTTAGCCGATTGACGCGCGCGCAAGGGTAGGATGGCGCCATATAAAATGGGATACCAAATAATTCGCGGTAATTCAACCACGCGCCTGTCCGATAAAAATTCGCGCAAATAACGCCGCACCGCAGCAGGGCTGGGCGCGTCAGGTGTGCCGATATTGGTGAGAAGTAAGCCTATCATGGTGCTTTAAAACCTAGCGCGGCGAGGCGATCTTTAATATCGGGATGGGTAGAAAATAAATCGCTTATTGAACCGGTACGCTCAATTCCCGCTTGGATGGGATCAAAAATATAGGCTTCACGCCGAACATTTTCATGTGAAGTTTGTTGATATGCGGCGCTATAGGCTGCTTGACCCTCGGTGTGATCTTGTTCGATTTTCAGTAGCGCTGTGGCCAGCGGATGATTGTCGCGCGTCAATTCGACGCAACCGGCGTCGGCCATGTATTCGCGTGTACGGCTCAAGTAGAGCAGTAACAACATATTGATAATGGGTAATACATAACGCAATACCATGATAATCAGCAAAAAGGCATTGCTGCTATTACGATCGTTATCGCGGCTGCGCCCTGAAAAAATGGCTTGATAAAATAAAATGTCTAAGATCATGACGGTCAGGTTGGCGAGCACTGAGGCGATCAGCGTGAGCTTGATATCCATGTGGCGAATATGGCTGATCTCATGCGCCATCACCGCTTGTAATTCAGCGCGATTTAATTTTTCAGCAAGACCGCGGGTGATGGCGACCATGGCGGATTTTTCACTGTAGCCACTGGCAAAAGCATTCATATAATCCGCTTCAATTAAAAATACGCGCGGCATATAGTGTAAGCTTGCAGCAATTTTCATTTCTTCGACGACATTATAGAGTTGCTGCTCGGCGGCGGTTTGTGCATTCGTTGGCGTGATTTCATGATATTCAGTGCCGAGTAACATTAATTTATCATGAAAACTGAAGGTGACCAGCAATGAAATGACGGCAATGATCAGCATGGCGGGTGTGGCAAGCGGGGTGATTTTTAGCGTGATTAACGCGTAAAATAATTGTGAGGGCAAGGCGTAAGGATAAAGCCGGCTCGACATATATAGATCGACCAACAAGCCAAGTGCCAGATAAATTAAAATAAATATACCGATGACGATCATCGTGCGGCGATTGTTGCGCGCCAGCGTGGCGCGCCAGTCGGCGGCAGTATAAGTGAATTGACGAAGCGCGTCGGCCATGGGTGTTCCTGAGTTTAGAAGATTTTTAACTGTTCAGGTGCCCTCGAAAAGCAGTCATTACTACGTCGCCACATGTTTTCGCAATGGCCGCCTGAACAGTTGTTAAGATTCTACAATTTAACCGTATACGCTTCCTGCTCGGCAATTTTTGCTTCACTGAGCTGCCAATAGGCGAAATCAAAAAACAATTTGCCTTTAAATAAATTCACAATCATCGATGTGAAAAACGATTTACGCGTCGCATTATAGCGTTCGATGCTATCGTTATAGGATTGCTTGGCATACGCCAGGCGATTTTCAGTGCTGACGATTTCTTCCTGTAATTGTAAGCAGTTTTGATTGGCCTTTAAGTCGGGATATTGCTCAAACACGAGGTTTAATCCTGAGGCAATGGTAGAGATTTTATTCTCTGCGGCAATACGGCTTGTTTCATCACCGGCCGCATGGGCTTGTTGTGCTTGACTGCGCAGTGCGACCACATCTTTCAGCGTCGTTTGCTCATAATTCATATATTTTTTGACGACTTCGATGAGTGATTCGAATACTTTATAACGACGATCGAGCTGAATGTCGATTTGATTTTGATTGTTACGTACAGCTTCAATCAGCGCAATGACGGTGTTATAGGTGAAAACGATAAAGATGCCTAAGGCAACAAGAACTAAAATGATTATCATGCCGGTGCTCATAAACGGATCCTCATGCGTGAGTTGAACGTTAATTCTAACACAATAGTATCCCCTACATGAAATAGGGTATAAGGCTCTGCGCATAAATAACTTTTACACCTTGCATCCCATCATGGCATCATCTATAAACGTTCCTCAGTCGAAAAACCTCGAAATACTTCAGTATTCCTGCGATT
>VFKI01000015.1 GCA_009885665.1 Gammaproteobacteria bacterium | reverse complement strand
AATCGCAGGAATACTGAAGTATTTCGAGGTTTTTCGACTGAGGAACGTTTATAGATGATGCCATGATGGGATGCAAGGTGTAAAAGTTATTTATGCGCAGGGCCTAAGGGTCACTTCATCCCTATCATCAAAAAACGTCATATCTCCTGTTTTTGCTTAGCCAATAATGCCAAACCGACACGTGACTGACTCTGTTTACCCACGTGTTGCAAGATAAAATCGGCGGCTACCATCAATTTCTGCAAATCGACGCCGGTGGTCATTCCCATGCCATGCAAAAGATAAATAACATCTTCCGTTGCAACATTACCGCTTGCCCCTTTGGCATAAGGACATCCGCCTAATCCCGCCACCGAACTATCAATAATACGAATACCATGTTGCAATGCAACATAAATGTTTACCAATGCTTGGCCATAGGTCGCATGGAAGTGCACCGCTAGCTTATTCGCGGGTATGGTTTTTAATACAGTTTTTAATAATGTCGTGATCACATCAACCGTACCAATCCCAATCGTATCGCCCAATGAAACTTCGGCACAACCCAATTCAACTAATGTTTCCGCTAATGCTGCAACAGCTGTCGCAGCAATATTCCCCTCGTAAGGACAGCCTGCTACACAAGAAAGATAACCGCGCACATGGATGCCATGACTGCGTGCCACTGGCATAATTGCCGCAATGCGTTGCACACTTTCTTTAACAGAACAATGCGTATTACGCTGGCAGAATGTTTCTGATGGCGAAGTCAATACTGCAACTTCAGTCGCACCCGCCATTATCGCCGCTTGCATGCCGCGCGCATTGGGTACAAGCACTGGATAGGCTACACCTGGCTTACGTTGTATGCCTTGCAAAACATCCGCACTGTCAGCCATTTGCGGAATGCGTTCCGCTGAAACAAAACTACCCGCTTCAATCACCGGCAATCCCGCGGCAGACAATAAATTGATAAATTCAATGCGCACCGCAGAGGATAAATGTTTGGCTTCATTTTGTAAGCCATCACGCGCCCCCACCTCGACCAACTTTACACTGTCTATTTTCATTCTCTACTCCAGTGCGGGGTACGTTTTTGTAAAAACGCTTGCAATCCCTCGCGCGCATCATCCGAAATGCGCATCGTCGCAAGATGCACTGCTGTCATATCACGAAAATTCTCCACAGATGCTGAGAGCTTGTCGAGTAATTTTTTATTTTCCGCAAGCGCATGCGGACTGAGCGCTAATAATTTATTGATAGTCGCGCGTGTAGCCGTCACCAATTCAGTTGCTGCGACGCACGTCTGTACTAACCCGAGTTTTTGTGCGGTGTGCGCATTGAAGGTATCTGCCGTTAAAAAATAATACCGTGCGGCGCGTGCACCAATAATCGGCACAACATATGGGCTAATAACAGAAGGACATAAACCCATACGGGCTTCAGGAAATGCAAATTCCGCGGTATCTGCAGCAATCACAATATCTGCCGCAGCGACCATACCAAGGCCACCGCCATAACACTTACCCTGCACCACAACTAACACCGGGCACGGGAACTTATATATAGTATGAAAAACGCATGCTAATAATGCAGCATCCGCTTGATTATCCGCCGCAGAAGCCGCCGCCATCGTTTGCATCCAGCCAAGATCCGCACCCGCACAAAAATCTTTGCCATTAGCAGTCAATACCAAACAACGCAACTGCGGCGTATTTTCTGCATCTTGCAAAGCAGTCAATAACGCTTGTACAGATTCGCCATCTAAAGCATTGCGTTTTTCCGGTCGATTAAGCGTAAGTTGTATTACGCCTTCCGACAGTGATTCCTTCACTATCCGCATAGTCTTACATCCTGAAGACACCAAAATGCGTTTTTACCATTGAAGTACGCTGCGTTGCACGTAATGCCAAACTCAATACGCGACGTGTATCCAATGGATCAATAACACCATCATCCCATAATCTTGCACTCGAATAACACGCATGACTTTGCTGCGTATATTGCGCTAAAACTGGCGCCTTAATCGCTTTTTCTTCTTCTGCATGCAATGTTTTACCTTGCCGTTCATATTTATCGCGTGTGACCGTCGCCAATACACTCGCCGCTTGTTCACCGCCCATTACCCCAATTTTTGCTGTCGGCCACATCCATAAAAAACGTGGATCATATGCACGACCACACATCGCATAATTCCCTGCACCAAAACTGCCGCCAATAATAACCGTCAACTTCGGTACATCCGCACACGCAACAGCCGCCACCAATTTAGCGCCATGTCGCGCAATCCCTTCATGTTCAAACTGACTGCCCACCATAAAGCCGGTAATATTTTGTAGAAATAATATAGGAATGTTACGCTGACAACACAATTCTACAAAATGCGCGCCTTTAACGGCAGCTTCAGAAAACAAAATGCCATTATTAGCAATAATGCCAACTGGCATGCCAGCCAAATGCGCAAAACCACACACCAAGGTTTTGCCATATAATGCCTTAAATTCATCAAAACGCGAAAGATCCACAAGACGTGTGATAATGTCACGGACATCAAAAGGATAACGCGCATCAGCAGATACGATGCCATATAATTCACTTGGATCCAGTATTGGCTCCGCAGAAGGACGCAAATTAGGAATCGTCAGTGGCGCATAATTTAAATGACTCACCAACGTACGTAAAATTTCTAATGCATGCCCATCATTTTCCGCATAATGATCCGCCACACCTGAAATACGGCAATGCACATCCGCACCGCCTAAATTTTCAGCGCTCACCACTTCACCTGTCGCGGCTTTCACCAACGGCGGTCCCGCTAAAAAAATAGTGGCTTGGTTGCGCACCATGATCGATTCATCGGCCATGGCTGGCACATAAGCACCACCTGCCGTACACGACCCCAATACTGCTGCCAATTGTGGAATCCCCATCGCCGACATACGTGCCTGATTGAAAAAAATGCGGCCAAAATGATTTTTATCCGGAAAGACCTCATCTTGCATCGGCAAATACGCGCCACCTGAATCGACGAGATATAAACAGGGTAAACGATTTTCCATCGCAATCGTTTGCGCGCGTAAATGTTTTTTAACCGTAATGGGATAATACGTACCCCCCTTGACCGTGGCATCATTCGCAATAATCATGCAATCGATGCCATGTACACGACCAATACCCGTAATGATACCGCCCGCCGGTAAACGCTCTTCATACAATTCAAACCCCGCCAACGGCGAAAGTTCTAAAAATTCCGTTTCATAATCAAGCAATAAACGAATGCGTTCGCGTACCAATAATTTACCATGCGCTTGATGGCGTACACGTGCCGCTTCATTGCCCCCCAAAACAATTTGATTGAGAATTTTTTTTAAGGCGCGCACTTCTTGCTGCATTGCCGCCATATTTTCCCGCGTTCTATCGCTAACCATGCGTAAAGAGTTCCCGACCAATTAACATACGACGAATTTCTGAAGTACCACCGCCAATTTCATACAGTTTAGCATCACGCAACAAACGCGCCACAGGAAATTCATTCGTATATCCATTGCCACCCAAACATTGCACTGCCTGCGATGTCACCCAACTGGCGCGCTCGGATGTATATAAAACAATAGCAGCCGCGTCTTTACGTTCCATTTGTCCATGGTCAGCAGCACGTGCCAAAGTATAAAGCCATGCGCGCGATGAAGCTAACGCCACATACATATCTGCTAATTTTGCTTGAATTAACTGAAATGAACCAATCGGTTTGCCAAATTGATGACGCGTGCGCACATAAGGTAGCACCACATCCAAACACGCTTGCATGATACCAATGGGGCCTGCCGCCAACATTAAACGTTCGATATCAAGCCCTTTCATTAATACATGTGTGCCTTGATTTAAATGACCCAACATATTTTCAGCAGGCACACGACAATTTTCAAATACGAGTTCACTGGTGTCTGATCCACGCATGCCCAGTTTATCCATTTTTTGTGCGCTGCTAAAACCCGCCATGCCTTTTTCAATAATAAAAGCGGTAATGCCATGCGAGCCCGCTTGTTTATCCGTGCGCGTATAGACGACAACCACATCGGCCTCAGGACCGTTGGTAATCCACATTTTGTTGCCATTTAATACCCAATCTTTTCCTTGTAATTCAGCACGTAATTGTAAACCCATGACATCGGAACCCGCACCCGCTTCACTCATCGCTAATGCGCCAACCCATTCGCCTTGACACAATTTAGGTAAATATTTTTGTTTTTGTGCGTGCGTACCATTTAAATGAATTTGATTCATGCATAAATTGGAATGGGCAATATAACTCAAGCCGACTGCTGCAGAAGCACGCGAAATTTCTTCCATCACAATGGCGTGTTCCTGATATCCCATACCGGCACCACCGTAGGCCTCCTCTACAGTAATACCCAAAAAACCGAGCGCGCCCAATTTTGGCCATAAAAAACGGGGGAATTGGTTATCGTGATCGATTTTTGCAGCCAAT
The DNA here is from genome assembly GCA_009885665.1 of Gammaproteobacteria bacterium. Classification (GTDB taxonomy): domain Bacteria; phylum Pseudomonadota; class Gammaproteobacteria; order DSM-16500; family DSM-16500; genus VFKI01. The sequence goes on along the minus strand of VFKI01000015.1, from coordinate 5,247 downwards.
GGTGCGATTTCTTTGACGGCAAATTGCAACGCGGCTTCGCGCAGCATGGTTACTGTATCCGTCCAGTTGCTATCCCTGTGTTCTGCCACCACCATACCTTCCTTAATAACAAAGAAAAATCGTGAAGCGCTGGATGACTTCGACGTAACTGTTTAGTGCTCCGTCAAATTTAAATCTTCGGGTTGGCGAGCAGCTTGCGAGGGATTGGAGGGTTTTGTTCGAAAAAAAGCAGAGGCGTACTCAGTAAGTACGTTGAGCATTTTTTTCGAATAAAACGTTTCAAGGCCGACACAAGATGAGTGATCATACCCGAAGATTTAAATTTGACGGAGCACGCGTGCTTTGCAAAAACTGTATAACAGCTGCCAGAAAACGACTTGCTTCTGCCCCTGTTACCACACGATGATCCACTGTTAAAGATAAGGGTAACATACGACGTATCGCAATGGCACCTTTATATACAACCGCTTCATCACGATATTTACCACATCCTAAAATGGCTACAGTCGGTGGCACGACAATTGGATTCGCATAGCGTCCAGCAATCATACCAAAATTAGACAAAGAAATCGTCGCACCCTGTAAATCAGGTGACGCAACAGTGCGTGTCGCAACCGTTTGCTTGAATTGATCAATGCTAACACGCAGCTGCTCAGCTGTCTGCGCAGCAACATTTTTTAATACTGGCACAAACAAACCATCGTCAGTATCCATTGCCAAACCCACATTCACATCACTGTGTAAATAACGCTGTTGCTGTTCATGGTCATATGTCGCATTCAATGCCGGCACTTCAGCCGCCGCAGCCGCCATTGCCTGTAAAACAAATACAGTTAAATCTGCCGGCGCATTCGTTACATCCCCATCATCCACCAACGTAACCGGTACAACGTATTGATGCGCTTGCATCATAACGTTCACCATGTGCCGGCGTACACCACGCAAAGGTTCGACGCGTACGCCTGCGGGTACGGTGACCGTTTTCTTTGAAATTGCCATACAACTCGCCGCGGCTTCTACATCTGCTGCGGTAACTTGACCATTCGCACCCGTCGGTTTAAGACGTGCTAAATCAACATTCAACTTTTTTGCAAGCGCACGTACCGCCGGCATTGCCTTTATTATTGTTGAGGATGCAGCCGGTGGTGTTATTGTATTTTCAGTTAATACCACATTACTTTGTTCAAGATTGCCAACCACCGTGCCTTTATCGGTCTTAGCGGATGCAGCATTTTCTACAATCGCTGCAACCAAAGGCGTATGCGTTGCCAACACTTCCCCTTCACTAGCATAAAACGCTACTAAGGGCGCATGTGTCGCCACCACCTCGCCTTCACTGGCATATAGTTTGGCAATTTTACCGCTACACGGTGCCGGCACATCCACTACCGCTTTAGCCGTTTCCACGCTCACCATCGGTTGATCGATTGTAACGGCATCGCCAACATTGACATACCAGGTGCGAATTTCAGCTTCCGCAAGACCCTCACCTAAATCAGGTAAATGAAATATTTGCATTTCAGCTATTCCTTCTTAAGCCATCACACGTTCAACTGCTGCCATGATACGCGTTTCATCAGGTAAATAATATTTTTCCAGTTTTGCATATGGCACAATTGTATCGTAACCCGTGACGCGTTGCACGGGTGCCTGCAATGATAATAACCCTTGCTCAGCGATCGCCGCCGAAATATCGGCACCAATGCCACCTGAAAAAGGCGCTTCATGAATAATAACACAGCGCCCCGTTTTGGCCACAGAGGCTAAAATGGTTGGTAAATCCAATGGTTTTAGCGTCGCCACATCAATGACTTCTGCTGCAATACCATTGGCTGCTAAGGTATCCGCCACGGCCAACGTTTCACGCATCAGCGAACCCCAACTCACCAACGTCACATCCGTCCCCTGCCGTAATATAAAACATTTATCTAACGGTAAAGCCACACCATCATCAGGCACCGCTTGTTTTGCCCAACGATATAAACGCGCCGGTTCTAAAAAAATAACCGGATCCGGATCACGCATGGCAGCCAGCAATAAACCATACGCCCGTGCGGGTGTGGAAGGTATCACAACGCGCAAACCGGGAATATGCGCAAACAAACTTTCAGTACTTTCTGAATGATGTTCCGGTGCATGAATGCCACACCCATAAGGTGCACGTATCACCAATGGACAATGCAATTTACCGCGCGTACGATTTCGCATACGTGCGGCATGATTAATGATTTGATTCATGGCGGGATACATAAATCCCATGAATTGAAATTCCGCCACGGGTTTTAAACCTGCCATTGCCATACCCACGGCTAAACCGCCAATCATGTTTTCTGATAAGGGGGTATCTCGCACGCGTTCTATCCCAAAACGTTCCAATAAGCCAACTGTGGCGCGAAAAACACCGCCATTTTTACCAATATCTTCACCCATAACAACGATACTCGCATCGGCTTGCATTTCATACATCAATGCTTGGTTGATCGCTTCGACTAAAGTCATTTCTGTCATTACCCATTCCTCGCGAAAGAATTTATCATTTTTAGTTCTGCATATTGCGCGGCATACGCTGCCGGTAATTTTGCATATAAATGATCAAACATAGCTGTCGGTTGATCGGGCGTTGCGGCCAAATATTCTGTTACGGCTTCTTCCACCACCGTGACAGCTGCTGCGTTAATAACACTGATCGTTTCAGGCATCAAAACACCTTGTTTTTCTAAATAATTTTGTAACCGCCCCACTGGTTCTTTTTGCCATTCTTTTTCACGCACCCCTGCCGTTTCATATCGGCCGGCATCATCTGCCGTCGTATGATCCGCTTGACGATAACACAGCATTTCCAACACAGTCGCTGTTTGATTATCACGTGCTTTTTGCAAAGCGACGGCAACACGCGCCTGTACCGCGATCACATCGTTGCCATCAACTTGCTCACACGCAATACCTGCAGCAATGCCTTTTTGTGCTAGGGTCTGTGCGGCAGATTGCGCTGTGCGAGGAATTGAAATTGCCCATTGATTATTATTCACTACAAAAACTAAAGGAAGCTGCCAGATACCAGCCACATTCATCGCTTCATAAAAATCGCCTTGAGATGTTGCGCCATCGCCACAGGTGACTAATACGGCTTTATTTGTTTTACGTATTTTATTAGCCGTTGCCACGCCTGCTGCATACAAAAGTTGCGAACCGATTGGTACAGAATACGGATAATTTTTATCTGCATCCGCAAATAAATTGCCGCGCTCATCACCACCCCAAAATAATAAAATATCCGCAGCAGGTACGCCATGCTGCATCAGCGTTGCCGTATCACGATAATAAGGAATGAAAATATCGGCATCTGTCAAAGCATCACCCATGCCAACAAACACCGCTTCTTGGCCACGCGTAGAAGGATAAGTGCCTAGCTTGCCCGTGCGTTGTAACGCGACGGCTTTGTTATCCAACGTACGGCTGATCACCATTTGTTGATAAAGACGAATTAAATGATTAGTATCTTGCATAAGTGCTGGCGCATCTGCCGCCGGTATGCTCTGCTCATCTAGATACTGATAAAAAGGAATTTCATAATTAGCAACGATTTTCAATCGATGACTCCTACATTTTGGTAATATCGCTGGAAAACAGCAAGATAACGATCAAAACCCGCAACGTCAAGCATTATGCCAATCAGCCAGCACAGCGCAACTTGCGTGAAGAGGAGATGTGCGTTATTTTATATGCACATACCGTGGAGATAACAATGAAATATATCGCTCACTTAACACGCCTCTCCAAATTGCTACCCGCCTTATTCCTCATACTGACTGAACCCACTTTTGCTGATGTTTACTATGAAAATACGCCGCCGACACCGGCTGTCGCCACGACGTCTGCACCCGCTAATACCTCATCATTGCCGTCATCATTGCCGGTAACCCCCTCCCCGGCCTCATTAGCACAGCAAAATATTACTGAATTAAGTCATTTTCTCGTCCATTACCGCGATGACATAACACACCCATGGCCGCAGATTAATCTTTCTGGCATCTTAAAATTACACATGCGCGGCAAAGCCGTCGTCGCGCTCAAACAACGTCTAATCGATACGGGAGATTTAGCAACGGATACGCCGCTAACAGCCACTTTCGATCAACCTTTACAAAAAGCCGTCGCTTATTATCAACACCGTATGGGTTTAAATCCTGATGGTGTGGTGGGTGCCGCCACGTTACGTGAGCTCAACGTGTCGCCCACTGCGCGCGCACAACAAATTGCAGTCAATATCGCTCGCTGGCAAACTTTATTGCCAAAACTAGGCTATCGCTTTGTCATGGTTAATGTGCCAGACTTTCGTTTATATGTTTATGAAGGCGGGCACAAATTATTTGATATGAAAACTGTGGTAGGCCGCCCAACGCGTCAAACACCCGAAATTGATTCGCGTATTACACGCTTAGTATTAGATCCTTATTGGAACGTACCACAGATGATTGCTAATCGCGATATCGTACCAAAGGTAATGGATGATCCGAGTTATTTAGATGATATGCACATTCATATACTGTCAAATAACGGCAGCGATGCTAATGAAGTTTCGCAAGATGAAATTAATTGGGATAACGTAGCAGACAATGGTTTTCCTTATCGTTTTCGTCAAGATCCTGGCATAGACAATGCGTTGGGTTTGGTGAAATTTGAATTCCAAAACAGTAACAGCATTTATTTACATGATACGCCAGCTAAAAGCTTATTTTCTCAACCCAGACGGCCCTTTAGTTCTGGTTGTGTTCGCCTCGAACATCCTTTTGCACTCGCTGACTATCTCATGCAAGGTGATCCCAACTGGAATGCGGCACGCGTGCAAGCCATCCTCGATTCTGGTAAAACAGTGTATGTTCACGCACCTAAAGCGCTGCCTATTTTTATCACTTATCTCACTGCATGGGTCGATGCCAATGGCGCGCTAAATTTTCGCGATGATATTTATGGCCGCGATAATCCAACGGCGACAAATAACGACAATCAGGCGACCAAAGAAGAGCGTTTATAGATCAATAACGCAGTTCCCTAATAGGGGACGTACCAGCGAACTGCCATTAAAATAACAGCCAGGGGAAAGTGACGACCTGCAAAGCGTATCATTTGTAAATTCCTTAAGGCTCTGCGCATAAATAACTTTGACAGATTGCGCCCAGCGTGGTGTCAGATATAAGCGTACCGGAAGAAGAAAAATCGCAGGAATACTGAAGTATTTCGAGGTTT
>VFKI01000018.1 GCA_009885665.1 Gammaproteobacteria bacterium | reverse complement strand
TGGGGCTGCATTTTGCAGAAAACGGCCAGATTTGAGCGAAAGCGATGAGTTCTGCGAAAAATTGCTGAAAAAGCGGCGCATGCATCACAATATACGAGCATTTTGAAGCACCTTTCGCAAAAGATTGGCCAAAGATGGCCGTTCGCCTAAGGTACCTGAACAGTTACTCTGCGCATCATTGCCATCGCTTGCCAATTCAGGCAGAATCGCAAACACTCTCAATAATTCCACTATTACGCTATATAGATAGAGCCACGCATGACCCAAACAACTGAGCGCCAACCTTTAAAAGATTTTACTGAAAAAGCTTATCTTGATTATTCGATGTACGTGATCCTTGAGCGTGCTCTGCCGCACATCAGTGATGGCTTGAAACCGGTACAGCGCCGCATCGTCTATGCTATGTCAGAACTCGGCTTAAAATCCACTGCCAAATTCAAAAAATCCGCGCGCACCATTGGTGACGTATTGGGTAAATTTCATCCACATGGCGATATGGCATGCTATGAAGCCATGGTCTTGATGGCGCAGCCTTTCTCTTATCGCTATCCACTGGTACAAGGCCAAGGTAATTGGGGTTCGCCAGATGACCCCAAATCATTTGCTGCGATGCGTTATACCGAATCACGCCTATCGCCATACGCTGACACGTTGTTAGCCGAAGCCAATCAAGGCACAGTTGATTGGTCGCCCAATTTTGATGGCACACTAGAAGAACCTACCTTATTGCCGGCGCGCTTGCCTAATATTTTATTAAATGGTACGACGGGCATTGCCGTCGGCATGGCAACTGATATTCCACCGCATAATTTAGGTGAAGTCGTTAATGCATTATTACATATTCTTGAAAATCCAGACGCAACCTTAAGTGAAATATGCACCCACATTCCTGCACCGGATTTCCCAACCCAAGCAGAAATTATTACCTCGCGACATGAATTACAGACTTTGTATGAAACCGGCCATGGCAGCTTGCGCGCGCGTGCAGTTTATACGATAGAAGACGATGAAATCGTCATTACCGCCTTACCCTTTCAAGTGTCAGGTGCTAAAATTTTAGAACAAATTGCTGGACAAATGCAGGCGAAAAAATTACCGCACGTTTCTGATTTACGTGATGAATCCGATCATGAAAATCCAACACGTTTAGTCATCGTGCCGCGCTCCAATCGCATTGACGTCGAACCGTTGATGACGCATTTATTTGCAACCACGGATTTAGAACGCAGCTATCGCGTCAATCTCAATATGATTGGCTTGAATGGCCGCCCGCACGTTAAAAATTTACTCACCATTTTAAATGAATGGCTTGAATATCGCATGGCGACCATTCGACGTCGCTTGCAATATCGTCTTGATATTGTCAAAAATCGTTTGCACATTTTGGCGGGCTTGTTAATCGCTTATCTCAACCTCGATGAAGTCATTCATATCATTCGCACCGAAGATGAACCCAAAAAAATATTAATGCAGCGTTACACCTTAACCGACCTTCAAGCAGAAGCCATTCTTGAAACCAAGTTGCGTCACCTCGCACGCTTAGAAGAAATGCAAATCACGCGCGAACAAAATGCGCTCGCAAAAGAACAAGCTGAACTTGAAAAAATACTGGAATCAAAAGCACGCTTAAAAAAACTATTAAAAAGTGAACTGATCGCCGATGCAGAAAAATATGGCAACGTCCGCATGAGCCCCGTGGTCGAACGTGAAGCCGCCGTCGCTATGCGTGAAACTGAAATCTTACCGACCGAACCCTTAACCGTCGTATTATCCACCATGGGCTGGATCCGCTCTGCCAAAGGTCATGACGTCGACCCAAGCAGCTTGTCCTACAAAGCCGGCGATAGCTTTTTAGCGGCCGCACAATGTCGCAGCAATCAATTAGCCGTATTTTTAGATACGACGGGTCGTAGTTACAGTATCGCAACGCATGCATTACCGTCTGCGCGCGGTCAAGGTGAGCCATTAACCGGGCGCTTAAATCCGCCAGCTGGCGCGCGCTTTATCAGCATAGTGTCGGGTGATGAAACACAAATGATTTTATTGGTATCTGACGCCGGCTACGGCTTCATTACCCCGTTAAGCGAACTGTATGGCAAAAATAAGGCGGGTAAAGCGATGCTCAGCCTACCCGCTGGCGCACTGCCATTAACCCCGCGCGTCATTACTCAGCCTGACACTGATTTGCTCGCTGCAGCCACCAATACGGGTCATTTATTGATTTTTCCCGTCAACGAATTGCCACAATTAAATAAAGGCAAAGGCAATAAAATTGTCAGCATTCCCAGTAGTCGCGTGAAGTCACGCGATGAATTTCTCGTGAGCGTCACAACGCTTGCGCCAAATACGCTATTAATTATTACCGCTGGCAATCGCCAATTGAAACTAAAACCCAATGATTGGGCACATTACATGGGTGAACGCGGTCGGCGTGGCAATAAATTACCGCGCGGCTTTCAGCGAGTAGATAAAATTTCGAGCGGTGGATAAAGCAAAAAAAGGAGATATCCCTTTATGACCCCTATTGTAAAAGAAACAGATAAAACCTTACACGCTGAGATGGAAAAATTATTATCCGTGTATCACAGCGAACCACAACTGCATCAAGAAATCATGCAAATAAAAGCATTATTATTTAACATGATTGGAAAAACAAATTTTCTAACTGGCCTTTCCCGCTCAACATTACGCACGGCCACAGATGGCAAAAAATTTACGTCGGCAAGTTTAAACCCGATACTTGACCGATTAAAAAGGAAAAAACTGCTAACCGATGACTTCAACTGTAATCCTGCTATTTTGCATGAAATATGCCATATTGCCATTGGCCAAAAAAAAACGACCGCCACAGGCATTTTGTCCGAACTCAAACACTTTCCTTTTTTTTATAAAAACTATGACCCACAAAGAGGTGATGCGCCGAGCAATCAACGCGTTATACTAATCGCCATACATTCAAATGACTCGCTTCCTTTTTTAAATATCCATCACGCCAAGCCAGATAACAGCGCTATGTTTATAAATAACATCATGCGCGTTTTTTATTTGCACTCGCTTAACCAAGACTGGGTGCGCAGTCGCCACCCGGTCATTCAGCTTTATTTGCTATGCGCAAAGCTATGCACGTTTTACGCAAACATGGGCACATCACCGCCGGACATAACGCAATGGATCGATTTTGTTCGCCAAAATGATTGTATTAGCATGGCAATCAAGCATAATCTTGAAAAAAATCCTTTGGCAATGGCACGGATCTTACAAACGTCATTACTGCTAAAGCAACCCGCCGACATTGAAAAATATATTCACCTGCTGCCTGAACAGCAATATTATCGATATGAAATGGAAGGTATGCTAGCGCTTTTCAGACAAGACACAGTGAGTGCAATCAAGCTGTATGAAAAAGCAATCAAAGTTTTTAAAGATTTGCTTGATAAAAACGAATGGTTTAAATGCAACATACATGGCATATTGTATGTGTTAGCGCTGCTGTCGCAGAATGGCGAAACGAGCAATCTAAAAAAAGTTTCCGCCGCCGTTACGAGCATGGAAAAAATCTCAGCCCACCCAGCTGTTTCCCACGCACTCAATACGCTATTACATTTAAAAAGAAATGATCGCCCTGGCGCAATAAATCAATATAGATACGCAAAAGCCTATGCTGAAAGTTCACCTTCTACCTTTCCGTTTTTACGCGCACTGCTAGATTGGACTACTATATTGCTGGAACCGGAAACCCTTGCTCGGCACATTGCTTATCTGCAAGAAATGTTCAAATACTATAGCGATATTTCTCACGCTATTACGGCACAACTTTATGCGGAATTAATCTTATCACATGACGAAGCGAACAGCGAAGCCAAACATTTTATTGAAGCATTAGCACCGCTTGGCAATTTTCGATTTCTGGATATACTTCATGTGAAACAACCGTGGGAATACGCCATTGATCAACTGCAAGAAATTATTACCGATAAAAAAATTGACGCAAACCCCGCAAGCACCGCAAACCGACGCATGATTTGGATGATAAACCCAACCTCCCAACAAATCGAAGTTGCCGAACAATTAAAACGAAAAAACGGCCAATGGTCTGCAGGGCGCGCCATTGCACTTAAGCGTCTTTATGAAATGGATGGTAAACTTGATTATCTAACACAACATGATTTAATGGCCATCGGTGGATTACGACGTGCGACTTACGGCTGGCACAATAGCGAAGAGTATAGTTGGGACACTCGTCAGACCTTGAGCGCACTCATCGGGCATCCGCTGGTGTTTCATCATCAGAATCGAAATATCCCACTTGAGCTCGTCAAAGGAACCGTAGAGCTACAAATTGAAAAAAATAATAACGGCTATCATTTTCAACTAACGCACTATGCCGACCAGCCTAAAGTCTTTTTAGAAAAGGAAACCGCAAATCGTTATCGCGTTATTGATTTTTCAGATGAAACAGTTTCAATTTCTAAAATTTTATCCCGCAAAGGCATGACCGTACCTTTTCAAGCAAAAGAACGCGTCATTGATATGATTTGCAATGCCAAAAGCGCTATTCACATTCAATCTGATATTGCCGATGAAAATCTACCGATTATTTCAGGCGATGCGACACCGCATATCCACCTGCTTCCCGTGCATGACGGCATAAAAGTCAGTTTATGGGTTAGACCTTTTGGCGAGCAAGGCCCTTATTACCGCGCCGCACATGGACAAGCCAGCATCATTGCCACCTTGCAAACTGCCGAAGGTGACGCCAAACAAAAGGCAATTCGCGATTTCGCCCTGGAACAAAGCAATACACATAACTTGATCCATCACTGTTCAACACTGACAGAACTTGATGAAAAACCGGATGAGTGGTACTTCAACGATATTGAAAATAGCCTTGAATTATTACTCGAATTAGATACATATAAGGAAAATCATCCGCTGATTATTGAATGGCCAAAAGGACAAACACTTAAAGTAACGCGGTCCGTTTCATCAAAAAACCTCAACCTATCAATCAAAGGCAGTCAATATTGGTTTGAATATGAAGGAGAGGTGAATCTTGACGCGTCACACGCACTTGATATAAAAAATTTGCTCGATTTATTAGAGCAAAGCCATGGCAGATTTGTGCCATTAGCAACGGGTGAGTTTATTGCCTTAACTGAAAAATTTAAGCGACAATTGGAAGATTTGCGCGCCATTTCTGATGGAAATAAAATTTATCATTTAAATACCGCGGGTTTACGCGGACTGGCGGGTGAAGCGGGCGAACTGAAAAAAGACAGCAGCTGGTCAAAACACCTTAAAAAATTAACGGCCATGGAGAAACATCAACCCCGCGTACCTTCTACGTTACAAGCTGAACTACGCGACTATCAAGTGGAAGGTTTCTCCTGGTTATCCCGCTTAGCGCATTGGGAGATTGGCGCTTGTCTTGCTGATGATATGGGTCTTGGTAAAACCATTCAAACCATTACTTTGCTATTAACACATGCGCCAGCTGGGCCCTGCTTGGTGGTAGCACCCACGTCAGTTTGCTTTGTGTGGCTAGAAGAACTTGCCAAATTTGCACCCGCACTCACCGCGTATACTCTGCATAATGCCAGCGATCGTAAAGCCATGATCAAATCCCTCGGAAAAATGGACATCCTGATTTGCAGTTATGGCTTACTACATCAGGCAGGTGATTTATTGTTAGATAAATCATGGCAAATGGTTATTCTAGATGAAGCACAAGCCATCAAAAACCCGGAAACAAAGCGTTGGAAATATGCGACACAATTAAACAGCCAATGCCGCATTGCATTAACGGGCACGCCAATTGAAAATCATTTAGGAGAGCTTTGGAGTATTTTTCGCTTCTTAAACCCAGGACTATTGGGAAGTCTCGCATCATTTCAGCAACGCTATTCAGGCCCTATTGAAAAATATAGCGACCCAATTGCAAAGCGCGCACTTAAAAATCTGGTATCACCCTATATCCTGCGCCGGACAAAATCAGAAGTATTGCTTGAATTACCTCCTAAGACAGAACAATCCATCTTGATTGAACCCACCACAGAAGAAACAGCATTTTATGAAGCGGTTCGCATCAAAGCACTCGAGCGAATCCATCAACTCGATCAGACAGAAAATAATACCAAGCGTTTTAGCATATTGGCAGAAATCACTCGATTGCGTCAGGCATGCTGTCATGCAAATTTAGTGGATGAACATATCGCCATAGAAAGCAGTAAAATTAAAACGTTTGTTACGCTTGTAAAAAACATTATTGACAATAAACACAAAGCGCTGATTTTCAGCCAATTTGTTCGTTACCTTGAAAAAATAAAGGAAGTTCTCAATCAACAAGAAATTAGCTACCAATACTTGGATGGCGCAACGCCAATCAAGCAACGACAGCGCGCAGTTGATGAATTTCAGTCAGGCATGGGTGATCTTTTCCTCATCAGCCTTAAAGCCGGCGGCGCCGGCCTTAATTTGACTGCTGCTGATTATGTCATTATTTTAGACCCCTGGTGGAATCCAGCGGTGGAAGACCAGGCAGCTGACAGGGCGCATCGCATGGGACAAATGCGACCTGTTACGGTATATCGCCTCATTATGAAAAATTCAATTGAAGAAAAAATCGTTGCCCTTCATAAAAGCAAAAAAGATCTTGCGGCTGATTTATTAAGTGGTAGCGATGTAAGCGGTAAATTATCAGAGAGCGATCTTATTCAATTGATCTCTGGATAACAACGATGGATATCTATAGCCGACATTCCGCACCAAAGTATTTTTTGTATAAATCGAGGTAAAAATGCGTTTTAAAGCGCAGCTTACACGCACGTAAATGAGCATTTAAAACGCATTTTTAACGAAGCGTTATCAAAAAAGACGAAGGTGCGGGATGTCGGTATAGTATTTCAGAGTAACTATTCAGATGGCTAGTCGGGCAAATAGCTCGCCCGCCTGACGCCACTTAAG
>VFKI01000105.1 GCA_009885665.1 Gammaproteobacteria bacterium | reverse complement strand
TTTAAGTTACTCAAAGAAAAGTGACTTCCAATTAAGTTTACATCTGTATACTAATTTTAGTACCACAGACACCTTAATCAGATGCCCACATTCATTGCATGTTCAGTTTGTTAAAGAGCTTTTGCCCCAGTGCCGTACCGACTCATTCGCACCAGAGACGCGCATTCTACTCACTTCAGTTTTTATGTCAACACGTTTCTACCACTTTTTTCAAAAAACTTTCATTTACTAAAAATTTCGAGTACATGTAAGCAAAATATAACCACTACATCGTAAGTTTCTTCATAAGACAGGCCTTCACTTTAGCCACACGCCGCTTACCCACTTGCAACAAGAATGCTTCGCCCGCGTGGCACACCACGCCTTCGGCCACGCGCTCGCCATTGATGCGCACCGCGCCCTGACGCAATAATTGCAATGCTTTTGACGTACTCTCTGCCAATCCCGCCGAGTGAATCACATTCGCCAAACGTAAGCCTTCAGCACTAACCGTGACAACTACCTCTGGACAATCCGTCGGAATCACGCCCTGACTAAACCGCGCAATGAAATTTTCTTGCGCTTGCACCCCCGCCGTCACGCCATGAAAACGGGCAACAATTTCTTGTCCCAACTGAAACTTCACATCCCGCGGGTTCATTCCCTCTGCCACGGCTGTACGTAATTTTTCGATTTCCGCCAAGGGCTTAAAACTCAACAATTCAAAATACGTCCACATCGTCTCATCGGAGATAGACATCAGTTTACCAAACATTTCATCCGCACTTTCCGCTATCCCAATATAATTGCCGAGCGATTTCGACATTTTTTTCACGCCATCGAGTCCGACTAATAATGGCAAAGTCATCACCACTTGCGGCGTTTGACCAAAATGTTTTTGTAATTCGCGCCCCATCAATAAATTAAATTTTTGATCGGTGCCCCCCAACTCAATATCCGCTTTCATCGCGACAGAGTCATAGCCTTGCACCAAGGGATATAAGAACTCATGAATGGCAATTGGTTGATTGCCGGTATACCGCTTATGAAAATCATCGCGCTCTAACATCCGCGCAACCGTATGCGTCGACGCCAAGCGAATTAAATCGACTGCCGACTGCTGATCCATCCATTCAGAATTAAACATAATACGCGTTTTATTTTCATCTAAAACACGAAACACTTGCTTACGATATGTTAAAGCGTTAGCAGCGACCGCCTCACGCGTCAAGGGTGGACGCGTTTCATTCTTACCCGACGGATCGCCAATCATGCCAGTGAAATCACCGATCAAAAAAATGACTTCATGTCCTAAATCTTGAAATTGGCGCATTTTATTCAGCAATAATGTATGACCTAAATGTAAATCCGGCGCGGTAGGATCAAAGCCCGCCTTAACACGCAACGGCTCGCCACGCGCTAAACGCGTCACCAATTCTGATTCGAGTAAAATTTCTGCCGTGCCACGGCGCAGGATTTCGATTGACATCGCATACGTTCCAATAAATTTCATTGACAAGAAAAACCAGTCACAGTACAGTGCGCACCTACGCCGAGGTGGTGAAACTGGTAGACACGCAAGTTTCAGGTACTTGTGGGGGAAACCCTGTGGAGGTTCGAGTCCTCTCCTCGGCACCATGTTTTATTGGAAAGGATGCTTCAACACAATACTGTCTTTACGATCTGATCCCGTCGAAACAATATCAATTGGAATGCCGGCCGCTTCTTCCAATGCTAATAAATATTTTTGCGCCGCAACAGGCAAATCCGCAAACCGTGTAATGCCCACAGTCGATTCCTGCCAACCTGCAAAATCAATATAAACGGGCTCAACCGCTGCCAAGGTGCGAATATCGGCTGGCGAATCTGTCAAAACAGCATCGCCACAACGATATCCCGTGCATATACGTACCGTTTTCAAGCCATCCAATACATCCAGCTTGGTCACACACATACTGGTCATGCCATTCAAGGCAATCGAACGACGCAACACCGCCATATCCAACCAACCACACCGCCGTGGCCGCTTGGTCACCGAACCAAATTCATTCCCGCGCGTCGCCAAATGCTGGCCGACGTCATCCATTAATTCGGTAGGGAAAGGCCCTGCCCCCACGCGCGTAGTATACGCTTTCACTACGCCTAACACTTGATCAAAGCCGCGCGCGCCAAACCCGCTGCCCGCACTGGCCGCACCCGCCAACGTATTCGAAGACGTCACATAAGGATAGGTGCCATGATCAATATCCAGCAAAGTACCTTGTGCGCCTTCAAAAATAATTGAACATTTATCACGCCGGGCTTGCTGCAATAGGCTGACGACATCCGCGCGCAATGGCATTAAGCGTGGAATGAACGATAATAACGCTTCATACACGCTCTGAAAATCAATGGGTGCCACTTTATAATATTGTTGCAATAAGAAATTATGATAAGTCATGATTTCTTTTAATCGATCCGCAAATGTGCTGCTATCAAATAAATCCGCAAACCGTAGCGCGCGTCGTGCCACTTTATCTTCATAGGCAGGACCTATCCCCCGCCCGGTTGTGCCAATCGCTGCCGCGCCACGCGCAGCTTCGCGCGCTTTATCAAGCGCAACATGCGTAGGCAATACCAGTGGACACAAATCACTGATTCTTAACCGCGCTGCCACGGGAATGCCGTTGCTTTCTAATTCATCCAGTTCACTGAGCAAATCCACAGGGGATAACACCACGCCATTGCCAATCAGACACATAACATGCGCATGCAAAATTCCTGAAGGAATCAAGCGTAAAATAGTTTTTTTACCATCAATGACTAATGTATGACCCGCATTATGGCCACCCTGAAAGCGTACAACGATATCGGCTTTATCCACCAACATATCGACAATCTTGCCCTTACCTTCATCACCCCATTGGGCGCCGAACAAAACAATATTCTTACCCATTACGATTTCGTACCTTTCATACCATGAAAATAATCAAAAAACTGCCCATCCGGCTTGAGTACCAACTGATCTTTATTGGTAAAACTTTGTTGATACGCCTGTAGGCTACGATAAAATGCATAAAATGCACGATTGCTATTATAGGCTGCCGTATACAAACGTGCCGCCGCCAAATCGCCCGCCGCACGCTGAGTCGCTGCATCCGCCAACGCCTGCGCCTTGATAATGGTGACTGCTTTATCGGCTTGCGCGCGAATTTCTTTCGCTTGCGCGACGCCCTGGGAACGCTTAGCAATGGCGTATTGATGCCGCTCTGTTTCCATGCGACGAAATACCGAGTCTATCACCCCTGCCGGCAAGGTAATTTGCTCTATCCGCACATCACTGACTTGCACGCCAAAATCTTTGCCGACATTGACAGCTTGCTGCTGAATTGTCGCCATCATAGGCGCACGCGTCGTAGAGATTGCTTCATTACTGGTATGATCGCCATACTCCGCACGCACCATATCGTTCAGGCGTTGTTCCAATAAAATTTCTGCGCGTGAAATTAACCCGCCGGTGCTGGTATAAAATTTCACTGGATCATTGATTCGCCAACGCGCGAAATAATCCACCACGAGATACGTCTGTTCCCGCGTCACAACCGTAAGCGGCGTTTGGGATGAGCTGGACAATTGCTGGGTACGCATATCAAAAAAACGTACAGTATCTACCAGCGGCATTTTGACGTGCAAACCCGGTAACAATACAACTGGCCGATTATTTGCTTGCATCACAATTTTGCCTAGTCGCAATAAAATGGCTTCCTGGCCTTCATTTACAATATAAAGACTGCTAAGCAATAGAACGATGATCACCACTATACTGGCTAATATTGCCTGCCTGGACAATGTCATTTTGCACCTCCAGCTGCAGCCGTATTTTCAGCTGCCAGCGGCGTAGTCGCACGTCCTAGACTCAAAATATTCGTCGTTGCGCCAGTATCAACTAATATTTTTGGCGTGTTTTGCATTATATGCTGCATAGCGTCCATATACATGCGCTGCTGCGTCACCTCTGGCGACTCAATATACGCGGTCAACAACGCTTTATAGCGCGCAATATCGGCTTGCGCTGTCAACACGACCTGTTTGTTATAGGCTTCAGCATCCGCCAAGATTTGCGCGGCTGTGCCGTGCGCCAACGGCATCACACTACTCGCATAGGCTTGCGCCTTGTTAATAGATGTTTTTCTATCCTGTTCGGCGTTATTCACATCATTGAATGCTGCGCGCACCTTATCCGGTGGCTGTACTTTTCTCAGCGTGACACCGGTGACATCGATGCCGGCATGATAATTCGCCATGACTTGACGAACCCGCGCAAGCACACGCGATCCCAATGATTCGCGCCCCGTCGTCAAAACTTCATCTAATTTCATCGTACCAATTTCTTCCGACAATGCGCTCGCTGCGACCTGCTGAATCGTGGCATCTGGATTAACAACATGAAACAAATAAGCACGCGGATCGCTCACTTGATACATCACATTTAATTCAACATTGACCAGATTTTTAGATTGATCGGCGCCTGCGTTAGCATCCGTGGTATTCACTTGATCAGATGATTTAGTCAGAAAATCACCTTGCAATGAGAAAGAATAAATTTTACCTACATTCAACACATAACGTTTTTCAATAAAACGTGCGATCCAATGTAAGCCCGGTGTTAAGGTTTCGGCATATTTGCCAAATCGTAACACAACAGCTTCTTCTGCTGGATTGACGATAAAAAAGCCCGAGAAAAACCAAATGGCCGCCAGCACCGCTAACACGCCACCGATTACAGCCATGTGCCCACGCCCACCGACTGAGGGTGGCTGAGGCAAGCCGCCGCGCTGAACAGAAAAAAAACCTCGTAATTTACGCAATAAATCACTCAGAAATTTATCTAAATCGGGCGGCGTCGGCGTTTTATTTTTATGACCCCCCCAAGGATCAGGCTTTTGATTATTACCACTACCGGGCATATTCCACGGCATAATACATGCTCCACATTCAACGCAACCAAAAACCAAAACAAACACGCCTCTGGTTGCGCTCTGGATCTAAATATTTATTGTGGCGGTTGACCGGGTGCAGCCGAGCTAGCACCGGCATCGCCCCCATCTTCGCCCTGAAAATCCATCGGTGACAGTACATTGCGAGCAGGCACAACTGTCGAGATAGCATGTTTATAAACCATCTGACTGACTGAATTTTTCAACAGCACCACAAACTGATCAAACGATTCAACTACACCTAGCAACTTGATGCCGTTGACAAGATAAATTGACACAGGGATTCTTTCCCTACGCAAGGTGTTGAGGAAATGATCCTGCAACAAGTGACGCCTTGTCATATTGTTATTCTCCATAGTACATAGCCATATAATTAAAGTTAACCAATAAAGGGACACTACCCAAAAAATAGCAGCGCATGAAAGCGAGGAGGATACCCTCACCGGCAGCGAATGGCAAGCACTTTAATTTATAGCGAACATGATGTAAGATGCACCGCTCGAGACTGATAAATTATAAGGAGAACCCGCATTATGGATAACAATAATCGAATCACCCGACGCTGCGCCGTCTGCGGCAAAAACAAACCCCTCACCGCTTTCTCTTGGGCTTTCGGCACCGCATGCGATATTTGTCGCGGCGCAGCCAAAGACGAACAAGAAGCCACTGACGATGGCACGCATCGCCAGATAGACCTGAGTATTGATGCGGACAAATTCGCCCGCGATCACAAGATAGCACGGGAAAAAGAAGAAAAGCGCTTAGAAGAAAAGAAAGAACATGCCGCAGAAATCGACCAGGAACAAACTAAAAAAAACCTGACAAACAATGCACGCACCACTGATAAAGCGCGCGAGACGACGGCAGAAAAACGGCCTACCAACGCGCTGGATAAAAATACAAAGAAAGAAGCCTCTCTTGCAGTCAAGGCGGGCTTGAACACGGATAAAAAAATATCGCAACAACGCGACAATGCGGTTGGGGGTGAGCATCGTGAAAGCGACGAAGAATTCGGCGTAACTCGACGCGAATATGACTTGCGACTCGGCACTGAAGGTTCGATCTTACGCCGTAGGAAAATGACAAAAACAGCTGAGCTGTTTACGACCTTCGCAGTGGCAAATACAAATAATGGCATTATGACCACGGCAACAGTGGAACAAAAACCTAACAGCACCACCGCTGGTTTATTTAGCGGCACCCCCGCCAATCAGGCGACCGCCACCGCAACACCACTCAACAAAAATGTAACAAACACGCAGCCATCAGCCACCACCCTATTTAATGCTAACAGCCCGACAGCCGCACTTGATCAAAATAAGATACGAGAGCTTATTAATACTTCAGAATTTACGCGGCGAGCGTTTAGCAAGCTTTAATGGTATCTTTTGTAGATACCTATTTTTTCACTAACTCGCCCGCCGCATTCACGCTATATTCAATATTATTGTGTGTAAATGCGACCAACCATTCCGCACGCAATGAACCCTCTTTGACGCGCGCCGTACCGTGTATCAACGCATCATCAGAAACACCGCTCACGTCTGTTGTCATTATCTGCACATTTTCAGGCAGCACCGCCGCTGTCAGATACGCATGTTGATGCAAGTTCGATTTTTTTCGTAGCAGCGCTTCAATATGCGCTTTTTCCGCATAAGCGGGGCGATTAACGCTATGCTCATATAACGCTTGCGCTGTCAGCATGCGATGCCAACTTCGCAAATCTAAACCTTGCGCATTAAAAAGATAAATATAAATGCGTCGTTTGCCTACCAATTCCTCAGCCGCATCGACCGCCGCCGAATTCACAACGGCTGTTGATGTCAACGCCAACATAGCCTCTAAAGTCATCTGCAGCTGTTCACGCACAAAACGAAAGCGCTCACCCAATTGCCCCTGCTCGCGCAATACGACTTCTTTAGCAATGTTTACACGCAATGCCTCGCACAAGATTTCATACTGCTGTAATGCAGGCGCATCCACTGTGGGAGCTGCCGTTTGCAATATTTCTGCCATTGCAAATAAATATTGGACTGACGCAGATGCGCCACCGGCGGGCGTAGGCGCGGCGCCCTGCAAACCCACGGCAAGCTGCTGTATTTTGACCGCCAACGTCCGCAATGTTTCGCGCGCTGCTTCAATTCCCACCACGAGTGTGTCCACGTATATCGCCTATCTATTTTACTTAAGAAGTCGCTGCTTGCAAATACGGATCGCCTAATTGTTTATTACGATTGACCAGCCAACGCCGCCGTTGCAGATAAGCATCGCGTATAAAAACATAGCGATCAACCGCTAGCGCCTGCATCACGTTTTGATAACTCAACAATTCAGCACGCTTGGATAAAATATTTACACCATACATCACATAACGCGTCTGATCAGGGTGAACATAGGGATAAATTGAAAATCCGTAATAATCCACCGGTATAGCAAACATATCACGCGCCGTCGACGGCCCCAAAAAAGGCAGCACAAGATAGCCCGTATTGGTATACCCCCAACGCGCTAACGTCAAGCCAAAGTCTTCTTTATTAGGATTCAAACCGACATTACTGGCAACATCAAACAAACCTAATAGACCCGCGGTGCTATTAATACCAAAACGCCACGCGTCACTGCTTGCTTGATAAAAGTTACCTTGCAGCACATCATTCGCTGTCGTTGGGATCATATCAACATTACTAAAAAAATTACGAACACCCCGCACCAGCGGATGCGGCACAATTTTATTATATAAAGTGGCGAGTGGTTTGATGATGATACGGTCCAGCGTGTCATTTATGCGATACATAACCCGGTTAAACGGCTCGTACGGATCGTTGATGTTCACTTTATGGATAGCAGCGGGCGACGATTCTGCCGCAGCCGCAGCAATCAAGCCACTGTACGCCAGCAACGTCAGTAATACAGCCGTGACAACGCATTTTTTAATACGCAATTTTCCAAAGCTCACATTGCAACTCCTTGTCAGGGCAACGTTATGAATAGTGGTATCGTATCCCCTACATAAAGTATGGGTAGATGTTGGCGATGGGATTGCAAGCCAAAAGATACGTTATCTACATAGTGTACCGTCATGTCAGCGCAATGCCAATCAGCGTATAATGCCATCTATTAAATAACTCAGGATTTTCTGTATGCCCACACATAAAAAAACCACCGCCCTCATCATTCTCGATGGCTGGGGCTATCGCGAAGCCACTGACAATAATGCCATTGCTCAAGCGCACAAACCTTGCTGGGATACCCTCTGGCAAACCTGTCCACACACCCTGATTTCCGGCTCCGGCCGCTGCGTTGGCTTGCCCAATGGTCAGATGGGCAATTCCGAAGTCGGCCATCTCAACATGGGTGCCGGTCGTATTTTGCACCAAGATTTAACCCGCATCGACAGCGCGATTAGCGAGGGTACTTTTTTTAATAATGCTGTATTAACTGCCGCCGTCGATCACGCTGTCACACATGATAAAGCTATCCATATTTTAGGGCTCATCTCTGATGGTGGCGTGCACAGCCAAGCGACGCACATTGCGGCCATGATTACACTGGCGGCACAACGTGGCGCAAAAAAAGTCTACCTCCATGCTTTTCTTGATGGCCGCGACACACCGCCCAAAAGTGCCGCAACCACACTGAGCATGCTGGACGCGCACTGTAAAGCGCTTGGCGTCGGTAAAATCGCATCGCTCATTGGTCGTTATTATGCGATGGATCGCGACCAACGCTGGGAACGGATTGAAAAGGCGTGGTCATTACTGGTATTGGGTAAAGCTGACTATACGGCCAGCGACGCACTGGCCGGATTACACGCAGCCTACGCCCGCAATGAAACCGATGAATTCGTTCAAGCCACCACGCTGCGTGCCACTGACGAAGCAGCGATCACACTTGGCGATGATGAGAGCGTTATTTTTATGAACTTTCGCGCTGATCGTGCCCGCGAAATAACACATGCACTCAATGATACGTCATTCACCCACTTTGATCGTCCGCGCTGTCCACGCCTGCACTTTGTCACCCTTACCGAATATGATGCACGCTTTCCCTTCCCTATCGCCTTTTCACCCGAGCGGCCGCAACATATTCTCGGCGAATATTTAAGCGAACTGGGCATGACGCAATTACGCATCGCTGAAACTGAAAAATATGCGCATGTCACTTTTTTCTTTAATGGCGGGGTTGAACCACCCTTTCCTGGTGAAGACCGTTTATTAATTCCATCGCCGAAAGTCGCCACCTACGATTTGCAACCCGAAATGAGCGCGCCCGCATTGACGGATGCATTAATTGCCGCCATCGCACGGCAGCAATATGATGTCATTATTTGCAATTTCGCTAATCCGGATATGGTCGGCCATACTGGCAAACTCGATGCAACCATTAAAGCGATTGAAACCATCGACGCTTGCTTAACACGCATCGTAACCGCCTTGCGTGCTGTGGGTGGCGAAGCGCTCATCACCGCCGACCATGGCAATGCAGAATTATTATTTGATCCCGCCACTGGCCAGCCGCATACTGCACACACCAGTGAACCCGTCCCCGTGCTCTATGTTGGTCGTAGTGCGCGTGTTATTAAAAACGATGGCAAACTGTCTGATATTGCGCCGACCTTGCTGACCCTGCTAGGCTTAGCCATTCCGATTGAAATGACGGGTCAGCCATTGTTTGAATTAACATAGGCCTATATACTGAGACATTATAATACTACGTCAAGGATTTGCGCATGAAACGGTCTTTCTTCCGCCTTACTGTAGGGATAGCAGGCCTCTTGCTCGCTTTACATGCTTCCTGGGCGCCTGCTTTTCGTGACGAAACACCACCGATTGCAGATGATTCAAATAAGACGACAAAAACCAACCTGAATGAAGGCGACATTTCGCGCTTTACCGATGCCATCACCCAAATCAAACAATATTATGTTCAACCCATCAGCGATAAAAAGTTATTGGAAGACGCCATACGCGGCATGCTAGCAGGTCTCGACCCGCACTCGGAATATTTAGATCCTGAGACTTACAAGAGCTTACTCGTGACGACCAGCGGTGAATTTGGTGGCTTAGGCATCGAAGTGACCAGTGAATATGGTGTACTTAAAGTCATCAGCCCCATCGACGACACGCCTGCAGCCAAAGCGGGGATCAAGCCAGGCGACTATATTGTTGCCATCAATAGTAAATTGGTCGATGAAATGACGATGAATGAGGCGGTCAACTTGATGCGCGGCAAAGCGGGCAGCTATGTCACGCTCACGGTGGTACGCAAAGATACGAAAACACCTTTGAGCTTTCATTTAGAACGCGCCGTGATCCACGTCTCTTCCGTCAAAAGCAAGTTAATCAACGGCCACTATGGCTATATTCGCTTAAGCGAATTTGGCGCACCCACGTCGAAACTCATGACGCAAGCGATTGATGCGCTCAAAAAACAAGCAGGCGGCCATTTGAGTGGATTGGTACTGGATTTACGCAACAATCCCGGTGGTTTATTGGAATCTGCTGTGAACGTGGCGAATCAATTCCTTGACCCCAAAAAAGTCGGCAAGCGTTTCGATGATAAAATCGTTTACACCGAAGGCCGCCTACATGATATGCAATACACCGCTTCAATTACCGCCAAAGGCGCGAGCGGCGACATCATCAACGGCGCGCCTATGGTGGCATTAGTTAATGAAGGATCGGCTTCTGCTTCAGAAATTGTCGCAGGCGCCTTACAAGATTATCGTCGCGCCATCATCGTTGGCGTGACCAGCTTCGGTAAAGGGTCGGTACAAACCGTATTGCCATTGGATGATACACATGCAATCAAACTAACGACCGCACTGTATCACACGCCATCCGGTCGCCTCATTCAAAATCTCGGCATCACCCCTGATATCAACGTTCCCAAATTACAGATTTCCAGTGAGGCGACCCAAACGGCCATGCTTACACCCATCCGTGAACTTGAGTTGAAAGGTCACCTCGCCGGCACAGCGAATGCACCTGACACCAAAGCGATGGCTGCAGCTGCGCATGATGCCCAACTCGCCATGGCGCATGATGATTTCCAGTTATATCAAGCGATCGATATTTTAAAGACGATGAATGTGGTGGCGAATAATACGCTGGTGAATAAATAATAGTGTTATGTCAAACGACCGCCGTCGCAGTAATTTCCACCTGCGCGCCAGCGGGCAAACCAACGACGGCAATCGTGGTGCGCGCCGGAAATGACGCAGTAAAGTGTGTGGCGATGGCTGCATTCAGCGCCGGCACAGCGTCTAGCGTCAAGACATAGACCGTCAACGATACAATATCGCTTAATGATCCGTGCGCCGCAGCTAATACGCCTTGCATATTTTGAAAAATCTGTGCCAACTCAGCGGACACACCGCCACTGACCAATTGACCGCTGACGGGATGAAGCCCAACCTGACCGGCTAAATAAACGGTGTTGCCAACACGTACGGCTTGGCTATAACTGCCAATCGGTGCAGGCGCTGCATCCGTCTGAAGGATTTGTCGCATAAGAACCTCATTTACGCGCAATACGGATCGCGCGCAATAATAACACGCCAGCCAATAAATTTTTAATCAAATAAAAACCCATAATGGCGGCAATAATCAGTGGAATAAATAAGCGAAAACTAGAAGAAAGATTTTTATTTTGCACTAATATCACCATGTTAGGCACGCTGGGATTATACCAACACGGAAAATCTGCATTCACGGCAAATTGTTGCAATAACGCCTGCTGTGCACGTTTATCGGTACTGAAATTTGCCGCTACGCCACGCCCTTGCGCCCAACGGGTATACACCGGACCTTGCGCCTGATACTTTACCAAAAATTCAGCGCGATACAACGGCACAAGATGGGTTATCTCAGTCAATTTTGATTGCACAATATGGCAAGTCGTCTGAGGAAAGCTTTTTTCAGCGACGCGATTGGGGCTAATATCACTGTAATACACAAAGACGGCATACCAAACACACAGAATAATAATAACTGACTGCCAGGCTGCCAGCAAAATTCTGCTTGTAATGGATCTTTTTTTCATAATCATTCCATTAATGCGCGGATGGCGAGCAATACATGAGACCTGCCCGCCATGTGCTGAATGGGTTACCCGTCATTTTTACTTGCTACTGCAAGCACCTGACTTACATTCACAAGGCTGCTTACAACAGCAACCACAACGTTTGCTACAACAGCACAAGCACAGGTTATAAACCCAGCTAAAGACAAGACCGGAAAAAAATCCTTTAAGGAAACCCCAGCCAGCCGCAATGAAACTACCGGTCATTGTTGCCGCGATGCCTGGTGAAAATGCCGCCCAACGCGTAACCATCTCAGTCGCTGGCGCCGAACCATGTATGGCATATTGTGCAATGATTAACATCCACGCGCCACAGACCACGCCTAATGCTACACCTACCGCAACCGCACTTAAACGAGCCTTTCTTTTCCCTAGCATACGACCACCCTCCTGAAAGATAATTTCGCGATAAAACATTTGACGGAGCACTAGCTTTTCGATTGTACAAGAGTTTCAACGAAGGCAGCAACTTTCTCAGTCAAGCCTGGCATTTCACTATCGAACCAATGGATATCTGGCCAATGGCGCAGCCAGGTCAATTGACGCTTGGCGAGCTGACGGGTAGCAATAATACCGCGCTGCTCCATTTCTTTGTATGATAATTGACCCGACAGATGTTCCCACACTTGACGATAACCTGCCGCACGCATCGCCGGGGTTTCTAATGATAAGTCTCCGCGCGCGTATAAACAACGCACTTCTTCAAGCAAACCCTCCGACAACATTTGCATAAAACGCGCAGCAATACGCGCATGCAGCACCGACCTATCATCAGGCGCCAAGGCAAGACTATATATAGTGTATTGAGCAAGACCTGATTGACGGCTGGCTTGCTGCTCGCTCAACGGCACGCCCGTGACTTTGTAGACTTCCAACGCGCGCTGGATACGCTGACCATCGTGCGGGTGAATGCGGCTGGCAGCCACTGCATCAACGCGCGTCAGTTCCGCGTGTAATGCCGGCCACCCTGCTGCGGCTGCATGTGCTAATAAATCAGCGCGCACCGCCTGACTCGCACTGGGTAAATCTGATAAGCCTTTTAAGAGTGCGCGAAAATATAACATGGTACCGCCCACCAGTAGGGGGATTTTTTGACGCGCGGTAATTTCATTAACAAGGCGCAGCGCATCATCACAAAATTGCGCAGCGGAATAGGCCGCGGCAGGATCACGGATATCAATGAGATGATGTGGCGCGCGTGCCAACGTAGCCGCAGCGGGTTTTGCGGTACCAATATCCATGCCACGATATACCATAGCAGAATCGACGCTAATAATTTCCAGCGGAAATTTTTGTACGAGCTCAACTGCAAGCTGGGTTTTGCCTGAAGCTGTGGGGCCCATGAGAAAGATGACGGGGGGCAAGAGATTTATCCTGAACGCAGTAAAAGGTATAGTATAACGCACGTATATTATTCAGGCGGAGACATTTATTTTGACCCACTGGCTCGAAATCACGATCACCACCTCGGCGGCGCACGCCAATGCAATTGCAGATTATCTTCATGACAATGGCGCGTCCGCCGTCACCTTCCAAGATGCTGGAGATGACCCTATTTTGGAACCGGCACCAGGTCACGCGCGCTTATGGCAAACCACGCGTCTCACCGGCTTGTTTGAACAACAGCATGAAATCACACCCTTACTCGCCTGGCTCAACCAGCAACAACACGCGCAGCGCATTGATGAAATCCATATAAATGGTTTAGCGGATCAAGATTGGGTGCGCACATGTTTGCAAGATGTCAAACCGATGCGTATGGGTCAGCGTTTATGGATTTGCCCGAGCTGGCACACGCCGCCTGATCCGACAGCGATCAATGTCATTATCGATCCGGGTTTGGCATTCGGCACCGGCACGCATGCCACGACAGCATTGTGTCTTCACTGGCTGGATGAAAATATTCACGGCAACGAACGCGTTATCGATTATGGTTGTGGTTCCGGCATTTTAGCGCTTGCGGCATTGAAGCTTGGCGCACAGCTTGCGCTCGGCATCGATACTGACCCGCAAGCGCTGGTAACGACGGCTGAAAATGTTGCACGTAATCATTTACCCGCAGCAAAATTGCTTACGGCATTACCCGACGATATGCCTATGGATTTTCATGCGGATATGATTGCTGCCAATATTCTTGCGCAGCCCTTGCTGCATCTGGTTACCCGTTTTGCTAAATTATTGCCTCCGGGCGGTAAAATTGTATTATCTGGCATTCTTGTTGCGCAAGTTGATGCCATAAAAAAAGCATACGCACCTTGGTTTGATTTACCGACCGTAACGACGCAAGCTGAATGGGCATGCCTGGCGGGTCAGCGGCGCGCGTAAGGCTCTGCGCATAAATAACTTTGACAGATTGCGCTCAGCGTGGTGTCAGATATAAGCGTACCGGAAGAAGAAAAATCGCAGGAATACTGAAGTATTTCGAGGTTTTTCGACTGAGGAACGTTTATAGATGATGCCATGATGGGA
>VFKI01000091.1 GCA_009885665.1 Gammaproteobacteria bacterium | reverse complement strand
TTTTTTTGGTGCTGTTGTTTTTTTTGGTGCTGTTGTTTTTTTTGGTGCTGTTGTTTTTTTTGGTGCAGGCTGCGCAGCAAGATCGATATCAAACAATGCGCCAAGATCGCTGTCTGCCAATGTGTTCTTCCCTGTAGTCGGTATTTCGAGCGGCGCTGCCGCAGCTGTTGCAATGAGTTGCAAATGATCGGCTTGACGCAATAAGAATAAATCTTCCGGCTGTGTATCAAGACGGGCGCCAACGCCATAAAGGACGGCGGCAACATGCTTGCACATATCCGCCCAGTCTAAGCACGAACAATTTAGTTTAATTTCTGTGAGTTTTGGAAATAAGCCCGTTTGATGATGCGCAATCACTTCCATTACGCTATGTGAAAATTGACCCTGCAATAATTCAATCAGCGAATTAATTTTTCCAGCGCAAGTTTTGATAATTTTTTGCCATTGGGTGTGGGTCACCGGTGCAATATCAATAGTCACATTATAAATTGATGAACCGCTTACCAGTGCTTTAATTTTACCTGCGCTTATTTTAAGGTCGATGACAGAACCATTGCGCGCATATGTGCGTCCGCGCGGCAGTCGATTTTCAAAATCGCTATAGGATTCTAAGTGTGTGCACCATGCTTTGCCCCAAAATGTTTTGGCGATGATGCGTCCTTCTATGGCAACAGGTTCGAGGATTTGGCCTTTTTTCTTTAACGCGTTTACTTTCTTTGCCGCGGCTGCGCGACGTTTGGCAACCGGCACGTAAGGTGGAAAGCGATCATAATAACGGCCCATATTGTTTTTTTCCTTATTTTTCGTCTAATGCAGTATGAATATCGAGCGCAACAATCTTGAGTAATTCAGTATTCGACAGCGCGGTTAAGTTTGTTTCGCCGCTTTGTTCAAGGATATCGTTGACGAGCGTTTTTTTAGCCGTGAGCAAGGCATCTACTTTTTCCTCTATTGTGCCGCGACAAATAAATTTATGGACTAATACATTTTTTTTCTGGCCAATGCGATAAGCGCGATCGGTGGCTTGATTTTCAACTGCGGGATTCCACCAACGATCGAAATGAATGACATGTGATGCAGCAGTAAGATTCAGTCCGGCGCCGCCTGCTTTAAGGGATAAGACAAAAAAAGGCGGGCCTTGTTCATCCGCAAATTGTGCAACGCGTTTACTGCGTTCTTTAATCGGCACTTGCCCATCTAATGTTACGCCAGGGCGGCCAAAGATGTTAGTTAAGGTGGCGGCGAGCGCGGGAATGATTTCGCGAAATTGGCTGAATACCAATACTTTTTCTTGTTTTTCAGCGATGATGCTACATAATTCTTTTAAACGCAGGAATTTACCACTTGACGCTGCAATATAATCACCATGCCCCAACCACTGATCGGGATGATTGCAAATTTGTTTTAAACGCATGAGATAAGATAAAACTAAGCCGCGGCGCTGAATATCATCACGGCTTTTTTCTAATTTTTGCGCCAATTCTTTTACGGCATGCTGATAGAGGGCGGCTTGTGGTTTGCTCAGTGAACACCATGCATTGATTTCAGTTTTATCGGGTAAGTCTTGAATAATGGATTTATCGCTTTTGAGTCGCCGTAAAATATACGGACTGACGAGTCGGCGCACCGCTGCGTAAAATACGCCATGGTTGCCATGATCTTGTTTCGAAGCTTTACCATAATCTGCAAACGCACGACTGCTGCCCAATAAGCCGGGCGCAACAAAATCAAACAACGACCAAAGATCTAGTAATCTATTTTCAATCGGTGTGCCGGTTAAGACAAAGCGCACTTTACTTTTTAATGCTTTTATTGCGCGTGTTTGTTTGGCGGTTGGATTTTTGATCGCTTGTGCTTCATCCAATATAACCATATCCCAGTCAACTTCAGATAGCCATGCCAAGCGATGCAGTGTTGCATAGGTGGTCATGACTAAATCTGCCGACATATCTGCGGCTGTTTGGGATGCTGAGCTATGCGCTATGGCAATCGTGAGCGTGGGCGCAAAGCGTTGAATTTCGGCTTGCCAATTGCCCAGCAAGGAGGCTGGTAATACTAATAAATGATGAAATTGTTTTGAGACTTTATTTTTATATTTAGCTAATAATAACAGGGATAATACTTGAATCGTTTTACCGAGCCCCATATCATCAGCCAAACAACCGCCCAGTTTGAGATGATATAAACTCCATAGCCATTTTACGCCGAGTTGTTGATAGGGACGTAATTGTGCGTTGAGATGCTGCTGCAATATCGCCAATAAATTTTCATGGTTTTTAAAATCAGGCTGGCGCAATTGTGCGAGCGCTTGATGTAACCATTCACCTTCCATGACGCGCGACCATTCGGCAACGGGCGCGGCCATTTGCCTGTCCGCTTGACGACTGGGTACGCCGGCTAATAAGCGTAATCCTTCGGCAAAGGATAACCCATCTTTTTTAATGTGTTTTTCAATGGCGCGCCAGTGTGTCAGCACATGCCCAATCTGATCGCGATCCACTTCAACCCATTGTCCTTTAATTTGTACCAGATTGTCTGTTTGTGCGAGGACTTCGGTGAGCTCGGCATCCGTTAAGCGTTCACCATCCGGTAGCGTAAGATGCATATTAAAATCAAGCAAAGCATTCATACCGACCATAGCAGTTTGCGCCTCACCGATGGCGACTTGAATTGTTGGGCGCGGCGGACGTTTGGGTGTCCACCAATTCGGAACGCGTACCAGTACGCCCGCGGCTTCGAAATGCGGAATATCTTTTAGAAATTGATAAGCCTCGCGTGCCGCAAATGCTTGTGGCTGAAAAATGGCGCTAGTGTCAATGAGATTTTTTAAAAAAGGGCTGTGTTCTGCTGCTTTTTGAATGGGTAATAATAATGCTAATAATTGTGATTTTTTATGCGGCTCGGCATATTCTTGTAATGCGCGTCCTAAGGGTAAATGTTGCGCGCGCGCACTGGCGGATAAGCCGGTGGTATAAGTTGCCATAAAAGCAAAAGGTAAATCCGTATTCCCTTTATTTTCTGCTAGATGAAAACATACGCGACCGACAGTGTGCCAAGCGGCATGCCAAGATTGAAAATACGCTTCTAGCTGGCCATCAAATTCCGCGACTTCTTGGCAAAGGGTGATGGTTAATTTTTCCCATAAACGCTGCGCTATGTCTAAATTTAGATATTCTCCGCCACGCATAAAAGGCGCTTCGGTAATTAGCGCAGTGATTTCTTCGGATGGAAATGGGATGTCTGGCGTGACGACGCTTCTACCTTGGTGGCAGGCGGCGGTAATAAAACATTTTGAAAATTGCTGCCAAAACGCCAGACTATCGGGTAATGATGCGGTGAAATCGATTAATCCCAGTCTAAGTAAGCCAATAGCATCATCGACGGCAAAAATGTCACGAATTTTATCAGCCACACGTACCGGTAGGGCGTCTGGTTCGGGAATGCTTTCCTCAAGCATAAGCCGACCTGAAGGCGTGAGCGTAAGGCTGAGGTGTGCTGCTACAATTTCTTTTGTCATTGCACGATGTTTGCCGAAAAATATCTGCTATTGTGGGCAGGATTGTACCCGACGTGCGTGCAATTGTCATGCAAGCTGGAACGCTTCTTTTAGCGGTGATGGCAGGGGCAATCGCAATCGCAATGGCAATCGTGACAGTGATGATGGCAGCCATGTGCGTGGTGACCATGCGCCGTATGCATGGGCGCGGCCGTATGCATGGGAGGGGTATACATTTGGCCTTTGGCATGTGCGCCAACTGCGCAGCACGTGATGAGCAATGCGATAAAAACACCGAGCAAGTAGCGCATAACGCCTCCTCATAGTTGGATATATTATAGTGAGCGTCAAATAACGCTCACTTGAACTATAGTCGATATTTTTAGAATTGCTCGGTGACATCCCGCTTAATTGACCCAAGCGCCTTGCCGGAAATAATGGCATAATGACAACAAGTAACGGCACAGATTAGGTAACCTGCCATGATAGATCACGAAGGTTTCAGACAGGGCGTAGGCATCATGCTGATCAATGATCGGCGCCAATTGTTTCTGGCTAAACGCATCGGTCGCCCCGGCTGGCAATTTCCGCAGGGCGGTATCATCGATGCTGAAACACCCGAGCAAGCGATGTATCGCGAGTTATGGGAAGAAACCGGCTTAAAATCGGAAAATGTTAGGGTATTGGCCGCTACGCGCCGCTGGTTGCGCTATCGTCTGCCCGGTCGGCTGGTGCGTCAGCACGCTCAGCCATTATGCATAGGCCAAAAACAGAAATGGTTTTTATTGCAATTAGTCACCCCGGAGGAGTGTATTAACCTTGCGGCCACGGATTCGCCGGAATTTGATGCGTGGGAATGGGTGCCGTATTGGTATCCTTTGTCGCAAGTCGTGTCATTCAAGCGGCGCGTCTATCGCCAAGCGATGCAAGAATTTTCGCGTATCGTATTACCGTAGATATCATAAGGATAAAATCACGATGCTAAAAACGCTACGCCGTATTATTCAGGAAGTGGTTGCTGCGCCAGAGTTTCGCAGCGCGCTGGATATTATGGTTAAGTGCGTTGCGGAAGCATTGAATACTGAAGCGTGCTCAATTTTTTTACTGGATCGCCGTCACGGCGAGCATGTGTTATTAGCGACGAGTGGCTTGAATCCGCTGGCGATTGGCAAGGTGCGCGTGCCCGTTGGCCAAGGTTTGATTGGGTTCGTGGGTGAGCGCGAAGAGCCATTGAACGTCAGTGATGCGCCCAAGCATCCACGATTTTTGCATGTGCCGGAAGTGGGCGAAGAAAGTTATCACGCTTTTTTGGGTGCGCCAGTCATTTATCATCGTCAAGTATTGGGTGTCGTCATTGCGCAACAGCATACGCCCCGCCGTTATGATGATGCAGAAGAAGCCTTTTTGGTTACGCTGGCCGCGCAGCTTGCTGCCGTAATAGCGCATGCTGAGGCGACGGGTGAAGTCGCGCGTTTGCTCGATAGTCATCAAGTTAATCAACAACCTGCGGAAGAATCTTATGCCGGTATATCGGGCGCGCCCGGTGTGGGTATTGGTACCGGTGTGGTGGTGACGTTTAGCGCCGATCTTGCCAGTGTGCCCGATCGCGCGCCAGATGACATCGAATCAGAAATCCGCTTGTTGGAAACAGCGTTAGCGGCGAGTCAGGAAGAATTTCGTATTTTGGGCGAGCGTATTTATGAACATTTGCCCAGTGAAGAGCGCGAACTATTCGCCGCCTATCAACAATTATTGGATATTACCGATTTGGGCGCAGATATTGTGGCGGCTATTCGCCAGGGTAATTGGGCGCAAGGCGCATTACGGTCGGTGATTGATGCGCATGTCGCGCGATTGGAAAGTGTAGATGACGATTATTTACGTGAGCGTGCGGCAGATATTCGTAACTTAGGTCATCGTGTGCTGGCATATTTACAAAAAAATGAACGCAATTTACCTGAATATAGCGATAACACCATTTTAATTGGCGAAGAATTGACCGCGGCGGATTTGGCAGAAGTGCCAGAAGGGTGTTTAGCGGGACTGGTATCCGTAAAAGGGTCGGGCAGCTCGCATGTTGCAATTTTGGCGCGCGCGATGGGCGTACCGACGGTAATGGGTGTCAGTGAATTAAATGTGCAAGCATTGGCAGATAAAACCATTATTATCGATGGTTTTTATGGACAGGTGTATGTATCGCCGGCACGTGAATTATTGGAAGAATTCGAACAATTGGCGGCAGCTGAGCGGGATTTAAGTGATTCGCTGGAATCGCTGCGAGATCAGCCTGCGCAAACGGCGGATGGTGAATTGATTGGTTTGTTGGTGAATACAGGGCTGGGGCTGGATGTCAGTCTATCATTGGCCGCTGGTGCGGAAGGTGTCGGCTTATATCGTACCGAAACACCGTTTTTAATTCGCGACCGTTTTCCATCGGGTGAAGAGCAGCGCATCATGTATCGCCAATTACTCGCTTCATTTGCGCCGCGTTTTGTGACGATGCGTACGCTGGATATTGGCGGCGATAAATTATTACCTTATTTCCCTGTGCATGAAGACAATCCCTTCTTGGGTTGGCGCGGTATTCGCGTCATGTTAGATCATCCGGATATTTTTCTGACGCAAGTGCGTGCGATGTTGCGCGCCAGTCGCGGCTTTAATAATTTACAGATCATGTTGCCGATGATCACAGATGCAAGCGAAATTGATGAAGCTTTACGGCTGATTAATAAAGCGTACGCTGAAGTATGTGAAGATATGCCGGATATTGTTATGCCGGCAATGGGTGTCATGATAGAAGTGCCGGCAGCAGTATATCAAGCGCGCATTATTGCGCGGCGCGTGAATTTTTTGTCGGTGGGTAGTAATGATTTAACACAATATTTATTGGCCGTTGATCGTAATAATGCACGGGTGGCGGGTTTGTTTGATCCATTGCACCCAGCGGTATTGCGCGCCATTTTGCAAGTCGTGGAGGCGGGCCACCAGGAGGGTCGCCATGTCAGTATTTGCGGTGAAATGGCGGGTGATCCAGTCGCTGCTGTATTGTTGGTGGCGATGGGGTTTGATTCGTTGAGCATGAGTGCATCTTCTTTGACGCGTATTAAATGGGTGCTACGTCATTTCACGCGTCAACAGGCGAGCCAACTATTAAATGAAGTGCTTGCGATGGAAAGCCCTGTGATGATTCGGTGTCATATGGAGTTGGCGCTGGAAGCCGCGGGGTTAGAAAAATTGGTGCGAGCGGGCAGGCGGTAGTTTTTTTATTGACGGAGCATGAGTGCCAATTTATTTATCTGAGAATCGATCAATGCAGTTTACCGCGTACTGAGTTCCTCTAACCGATCTTTTGTAGTAGATACCGAAAATCGATAGTTTCTTTCTGTCGGAGCAAAATAGAAATGTCCCCCTCCAGGCAATTTAGAAATGTCCCCTTTTTTCTAGGGGAGGGGGTTACTGAAAGATGGT
>VFKI01000086.1 GCA_009885665.1 Gammaproteobacteria bacterium | reverse complement strand
ATTTTTTGTATAAATCGAGGCAAAAATGCGTTTTAAAGCGCAGTTTACACGCAAGTAAATGAGCATTTAAAACGCATTTTTAACGAAGAGTTATCAAGAAAGACGGATCCTTGGAATGTCGGATAAAAAATACGGTTACATTGTTTTTTATAGTAACCTAGTATCGAACACGATAGAATAGTTACATGATGATTTCGCCTGATTTTAAACACTGGTTGCTTGCCAATGGCGTAGGCAGCGACGCGAGCATGGTGCCCATTCCTGGCGATGCGAGTGCACGAAAATATTTTCGGATCGCCAATAGTATTGGCATGGATGCGTCGCTTGAAGCGACCAGCTGTACGCCTTATCAAGCAGTGGGCGAAGCGCTGCGCGCGCAAGGGTTGCGCACACCGCATATTTTGGCAGCAGATCTCGGCGCAGGCTATATGCTGCTAGAAGATTTTGGGGATAAGCGCTATTTAACGGAGTTGACGGCGGGTAATGCAGATAAGTTATATGGCGGCGCGCTAACGGCGCTTGCCAATTTGCAGCAAGTGCCGCAAGTTGTGGGTTGGCCGTTGGCGGAATTTGATAGCACGTTTATCTTGCGTGAAATGGGGTGGTTTTGTGAATGGTATTTAGGCGCGTATCTGCAATTGACACTTAGCGCAGATGAGCGGCAGCAATGGCAGCAAACGTTTAATCTATTGGTGGCCAATGCGGCTGCACAGCCGCGCGTATTCGTACACCGTGATTTTCACGCGGCCAATTTAATGTGTCTGGCGAATGGTGCAGTGGGTATCCTGGATTTTCAAGATGCGTTTATGGGGCCTATGACGTATGATTTAGTTTCATTGTTGCGTGATTGTTATATTGATTGGCCGGCAGTGCGCGTCAGGCAATGGGTGCAGCAATTTCAACAACAAATGCCGGCGGCACGGCAGGTGGACGCGGCAGTGTTTATGCGTTGGTTTGATGTGATGGGCATACAGCGCCATTTAAAAGCACTGATGACATTTTCACGTAAATATTGCCGTGATCAAAACGATTATTATTTACAATTCATGCCGCGCACCTTAAATTACATTTTACAAACGAGTCGCACTTATCCCGAATTCGATTTTTTGCATCAATTTATAAAGAAAAATATTCTATGCGTGGCATGATATTGGCAGCGGGTTTGGGTAAACGGATGGGCGCATTGACGCAGCAGCGTCCCAAGCCATTGTTAGCTGTTGCGGGTCAGCCATTGATCGAATATGCCATACAGCGTTTAGTGAGCGCAGGCGTGCGCGAGCTTGTCATCAATACCCATTATTTTGCTGAGCAAATTGTGGCGGCGCTGGGCGATGGCCGTCGTTATGGTGTAGATATTGCGTATTCGTATGAACCCGAATTATTGGAAACCGGCGGCGGTATTGTAAAGGCGTTGCCTTTGTTGGGTGATGCGCCTTTTGTGGTGGTGAGCGCGGATGTGATAACAGATTATCCGCTGCAACAATTATCGGATAAATTAAAAGGCTTGGCGCATTTGGTGATGGTGGATCATGCTGTTTTTGCTAAAGATGCCTATGCCGTGGTGAATAATCGGTTAATGATGAGCCATAAAAACACGCTGACCTATGCAAGCTTTGGCATGTTTACCGCCGATTTTTTTCATGATTGTGTGCCTGGCGCATTCCGCTTGAACGATGTATTGCAGCGTCGCGTGGCGGAGGGCGTGGTCAGCGGTGAAATTTATCGCGGCATATGGCACAATTTGGGCACAGCGGCCGACATCAAACATTTTGAAAAATCGCGCGCCCGAGAGGATTTGAACCTCTGACCCTCGGCTTCGGAAACCGATACTCTATCCAACTGAGCTACGGGCGCATACTCTCTTTGATAAAGACTCAGATAATAGGCGAAGGTGCGAAAAGCCAAGAGATTTATCTGAGAATCTTATAGATCAAAAACAAAGTGCGCACAGCCTACCTAAACCTATCCCATCTCGCAAGCCTTCTCTTCATTTTAGGGTAACTATTCAGATGGCTACTCGGGCAAATAGCTCGCCGGCGTCACGCCACTTAAGGGGGAGAATCGCGATTCTCCCCCTTAAGAATCCCCCATCGCGTAAAGTCAGGT
>VFKI01000094.1 GCA_009885665.1 Gammaproteobacteria bacterium | reverse complement strand
GAAGCCATTTTTCGTAAAAGATTGGCCAAAGATGGCCGTTCGCCTAAGGTACCTGAACAGTTACATGCGCAGAGCCTAATTGGGATAACCCTATGAATATATCTATTAATGAATTAGAAAAAGGTGATCTCATTTTTTTTATGGATGCAACGAATAATTCGCTGCGAACGGAATCTTATGTCGAATCAGTTGTGCTTGTGACGGAGGTTGATGATAAAGAGGGGCGATGTCAGGTTGCCTGTGCGGATAATAAAATAGGGAAAATTATAGCGCTTGA
The DNA here is from genome assembly GCA_009885665.1 of Gammaproteobacteria bacterium. Taxonomy (GTDB): domain Bacteria; phylum Pseudomonadota; class Gammaproteobacteria; order DSM-16500; family DSM-16500; genus VFKI01. Next base: position 11,851 of record VFKI01000094.1, on the reverse strand, counting down.
TCTTTCTGAGCTGGTGCATGAAAGTTATACAGTGTATCGCTGCAAAAATTCGGCACTTGCTAGCGCGGCAGCTTCTTTGGCGCAGCAATGGGCTAGGCTTGATATCCCCTATAGCAAAGAACGTAAGAAAATTATGGAAAATCTTGAAAGTGAATATAAAACCAGTGCTGAAGTACTGGCGGCTAGTAAAAAAAGTTATGCTGAGCATCATAATTTTTTTCGTGTTGTTAAAGTCGCGGCTAGACGTGCAGAAAATCCAAGTAATAAGGGGTATCGCCCCGATCAATTTGTCACGCTGTGTTATCAGGTGGCGGAGTTGGGTGATAAGGTGCCGGAGCAAGATAGTGTAGGGTATTGTCACATTACGGATAAATATGCCGCCGAAAAACATTTAAAAAAGCATACTGTTGAGAGATTGCCTGGTTATGAAGCCTATATGGCGTATAAGAAAAGTCTATTTAAAGTTGAAAAAACGGTTGAAAAAAAAAGCCTGTATTATTCTAGTTTTCATATATGGCATGATGGCGAAGATAATGAAGCACCCGCAAGTTATTTCTTGTCGGCTGAGCGTTGTTTGCCGCTGGATTCGAAAATCAGCTCACCTTCTGCTTTAATGTGTTTAGTGAGCCAAAGCGCGGCTTGGCAGCATGTTGGCACGCTTACGCTGTCGCCACCCTTGGCAATATCTCAATCATGCAATAGATTGCAGTGCTGATATATTCATGCTGACTACATCAACGCCGGTAATGATCATTCCCGCTTTCGAGCCGGATGAGCAATTATTACAATTAATTAATGGGTTATTGGCGCATGACGCTGCGCGCCGCGTGCGTCGCATCATTATCGTTGACGATGGTTCTTCTGCTGCCGCGCAGAATATTTTTAAGGCAGTTGCTGCGTTACCGCAAGTCACTTTGCTGCGCCATGTCAAGAATCTTGGTAAAGGGCAGGCGCTTAAAACGGCGTTTAACTATTACCTTTTGCATGATGCCGATACCACGGCTGGCGTTGTGACAGCAGACGCGGATGGTCAGCATTGTGTGGCGGATATCTATAAAATCGCCGATCATTTTAGTGAATCGCCGGCGGCGCTGTGGTTAGGTGCGCGCGAACACGGCGCTGATGGCAGAGTGCCGTGGCGTAGCCGGTTCGGCAATCGTTTGACGCGACAGGTATTTCGTTGGGTAACAGGTAAATTATTGCGTGATACCCAAACAGGTCTGCGCGCTATTCCCGCCGCATTATTGCCCGCGCTTTTGCAAATTTCTGCTGCGCGATATGAATATGAGCTGGAAATGTTGCTATATGCCATTCGCGCACAAGTGGTGATTCGTGAGCTGCCGATTCAAAAAATTTATATTGATAATAATAAGCGCTCGCATTTTAATCCTTTGCGAGATTCGCTGCGAATTTACGCGGTTTTTTTGCGCTATCTTTGGTCTTAGGCGCTGTAACTAAATAACATAACCATATTTATTTACAGCGCCTTAACCCGGTGGCCAGTGTAATTGACGGCCGCCGAGTAAGTGCACATGAATATGGTAAACGGCCTGGCCGCCATGTGGATTGCAATTTATGACGAGGCGATAGCCGTCATGGGCAATGCCGATATCGTTCGCTAATTTTGAGGCAGTTTGTACCATGTGACCTATCAGGTGCGTATCGTTAGGGCTCAGGTCATTTAGGGTGGCGATGTGTTTACGCGGAATGATGAGCTTATGCTGCGCAGCTTGGGGCTGAATATCATCGAAGGCGATGACTAAATCGTCTTGATAGATTTGTTTGGCGGGTATTGTACCGGCAGCGATTTTACAAAATAGGCAGTCCATTCTCTGTTTCCTCGTTAATGCAGTGTGCTGCGTACTCAGTTCCTCTACTCTATCTTTTGTAGTAGATACCTGAAAACGCTATACTAAATTGACGTCAAGCCCTTATCAAGGTAAAGTGCACGCCTCTTGTTGAGTACGCAGAAATGACAACATCAAAACCCATCACGCATATTGCCGGCTACCGCTTCGTGCGACTGGCAGCGCTGCCCGAGCTGCGCACACAATTATATACACTTGCCCAAGCGCAAGGCCTCAAAGGCACGATTTTGCTGAGTCCCGAAGGCATCAATGTTATGTTGGCGGGTACGGCTGATGCGATTGCTTTATTTCGTGCGCATCTTAATGCGGATGTGCGTTTTGTCGATATGTTTTTTCATGTCAGTGTATCGCTTGATTATCCTTTTCAGCGCTTGAAAGTCAAGATTAAAAAAGAAATTATCACGTTACGCCAATCGGCCATTGATCCTAATCAATGTCGTGCTCCCGCTATTTCGCCCACTGAATTTCGTCGTTGGTTGGACGAGGGTCGTGAAGTCACCATTGTTGATACACGCAATGATTATGAATACCAAGCCGGCGCATTTGATCGCGCCATTAATCCAAAATTAAAAGATTTCAGTGAATTTCCAGCAATTTTGCCGACTTTACCACGTGATAAGCCGGTGGTGATGTATTGCACTGGCGGCGTGCGCTGCGAAAAAGCAGCGCTGGTCATGTTGGCGGCGGGATTTGATGAAGTCTATCAATTAGAAGGCGGTATTTTAAATTATTTTGCGAAAGAAGGTGGCGCGCATTATCATGGCGATTGTTTTGTATTTGATGAGCGTGGAGCCTTAAACCCAAAACAGTTTGAATCAATCAATTAGTAAGGAAAAATATGAATTTTAGCCAATTACCTGTGGGTGAAAATGTCCCTGACGATATCAATGTCGTGATTGAAATTGCAGCGAATGCTTCGCCTGTTAAATATGAAGTGGATAAAAGCAGTGGCATGGTGATGGTTGACCGTTTTATCGGCACTAGCATGTGTTATCCATGCAATTATGGTTTTGTGCCGCATACTTTGTCATTAGATGGTGATCCAGTGGATGTGTTGGTGATAACGCCATTTGCTTTATATCCCGGCGTGGTCATTCGCTGTCGCCCAGTAGGTATGCTGCGCATGACAGATGAATCGGGTGAAGATGCTAAAATTCTTGCGGTACCCGTCAATAAATTGACGCCGCAATATAGCCACGTGCAAAAGCCAGCTGATTTGGGGGAAGATTTGCTTGCACGTATTGCGCACTTTTTTCAGCATTATAAAGATTTGGAAAAAGGCAAGTGGGTGAAAATTGCGGGTTGGGAAAATGTTGAATCTGCCAGAGCAGAAATTTTAGCCAGTGTTGCGCGGGTCAAAAGTTAATCTTTCCTTAAGACGGTAATTGTATACTATCACTTCTCAGTAAAGTATTTTAGCTTTTGTGGTGATGTTTCACTAGGCCATTCTAATTTACTTATCTGAGAATCTAGTGTGTTTAGGAGTATTACCGTTTTAGGATATGTCATTTGGATCAGAATTATTATAAAACGCAACGGCGGGATTGTTGGGAAATTATTAGTGCGGTTTTTTTATTAGCTGCGATGGGTTTGGTGTGTTTGTTGTTATTTCGTGATAATAATATGCCTATTTCTATTACCACCGTTTGGAATATGTTGATACGCATCACGCAGCATTTTCAACTTATTGCTGTCGTGCTGTTGCCGGTGTATATCGCCTTGATGGTATTTGGCGCAGCTGTCGGTGGATTGATGTTGGGCGGATTGCTTAAGAAAGGGCTGCGTTACTATCGACGCAGGTAGCAATATTCCCTACCGCTTCGCCCATTTTGACAATTTTGCCGGCGGTTAATTCGGCTGTCCAATGTGCAGCATTTTCGCCAAATAATACGATGACGGTCGAGCCCATTTCAAAATGTCCCAATTCAGCGCCTTTTGCCAATGCAATGGGTGTTGTATACGTTTTCCGCTCGATTTGTTTGCTGACAATATTGTCTGACCAGACCACGCGAATTTTGCCGACGAGCATTGCGCCTACTAAAATCACGGCCATGGCGCCGACGGCTGTATCAAATAAACAAACGAGCCGTTCGTTGCGCGCGAATAAATTGGGCACGTGTGATGCGGTGAGTGGGTTGACAGAAAATAAACGGCCGGGAATATAAATGGTTTCACGTAGCGTGCCATCAATGGGCATATGTACGCGGTGATAGTCGCGCGGTGCCAAATAAAAAGTGGTAAAACTGCCATGTAAAAAGCGCTCAGCCCACGCATGTGCGCCGCCCAGTAAACTGTCGGTACTATAGTTAAACCCTTTAGCTTGAAAAATTTGACCTTGTTGAATGGCGCCGGTTTGGCTGACGGTGCTGTCGGCTGGCGCAGCAATCGCATCGCTGGCTGCGGCAATGGGACGTAAATGGGCTTTAAGGTGGCGCGTAAAAAAGCTGTTGAAATGCGGATAATCCGCCAAATCAGTTGAAGCCGCTTCTTGCAAATTGACGTGATATTTACGAATTAAGCGCCGAATAGCCCAGTTTTTAAACCATTTCCAACGACAGGTGGCTAACAGCCCGGTTAAGTAGGTGCAAGTGTGTTGTGGCGCGCAATATTGTAAGGTGATACGCAAAACATCTAGCATGGCAAGGCTCAATAAATGAAGGAGGGACAATAAAAAAAGTAATTGTTCAGGCGGTCATTGCGAGGCGCTTTGCAATAACGGTTTTTTGAGAGTGTCTGAACAGCTACACAATAAAGGCGCACATTATAGCAACATCTGTTGCTACTGTGTTAAGTTATAGTCTCAGTTATGGTAACTGTTCAGGTACCATAGGCGAACGGCCATCTTTGGCCAATCTTTTACGAAAAATTTCTTCAAAATGCTCGTATATTGTGATGCATGCGCCGCTTTTTCATCAAATTTTCGCAAAACCTTGGCTCAAATCTGGCCGTTTTCTGCAAAATGCAGCCTCAGCGGAATAGTGACCCCTTATGGATAAGGGCATGGTAACAGATTGAGAAAATTATTCTTTTCGCGATAATGGGGAGGGTTGTTAGGGGGGGGCGCGATTCTTCCCCTGAGCGAGCGTGCGCGAGCCCACTTCGCGCCGCGCGTCAAAAAAATATCGTTCGCATCTTGAAGTGTGAACGGTATAAAATACAAAATGAATCAAGGAGTGTGGCGCATGGATAATGCTAATGCAAATTTACGTATCATCATCATTGATGCTAACGTTGCGATTCATGGCGATTTTATTAAAATATTGACGACGCCGAGCGAAGATAGCGCACTTCATGATCTCGAAAAAATTTTCACGGCAGGCAAAACGCGCCAAGCTTTACAATTACCCAAGTTTCAAATTGATACGGCATCGCAAGGTGAGGAAGGCGTGCGGCGGATTAAGCAAGCTTTGCATGAGGGGCGACCCTATGCGTTGGCATTCGTCGATATTCGCATGCCGCCTGGTTGGGAGGGTGTTGAAACGATTAAGCGTATTTGGGCGCTGGATGAAGATATACAAGTCGTCATTTGTACCGCATGCTCTGATTATTCATGGGAAGAAACGATTGCTAATTTGGGGCAAAGTAATAACTTGCTCATTTTGAAAAAACCGTTTGATAGTGTCGCGGTGCGGCAGTTGGCGTGTGCGTTGACGTGTAAGTGGCAACTGATGCAAGATGCGCACAATTATACTTCCGCGCTAAAACAACAAGTGGCAGATCGTACCGCTTCACTACAAGCGTCTTTATCTTTGATGAAAGCCACGCTAGAGTCTTCCAATAACGGTATTTTGGTGATCAATAAAGAAGGCAGTATTGTTGACTACAACCAAAAGCTGGTTTCGTTATGGAAAATTCCGCGTAATATTTTGGAAGAAAAAAAAGAAATAATACTGCGCGATTTTATGAAAAATCAATTAGTGGCACCTGAGCAATTTCTTGCTAATATTGCATTTTTGTTTGCCAATGATGAAGCGGTTCGTATTGATATTCTTAAATTTAATGATGGGCGTATCTTTGAATGTTATTCGCAGCCGCATAAGCTGGAAAATAAGACGGTTGGACGTGTGTTTGATTTTCGAGATATTACCCGACGTGCTCAGTTTGAGCAAACCTTGCAACATCAGGCGACGCATGATGCATTGACGGGGTTGCCGAATCGCGTCATGTTATTGGAGCAGATGCGTCAAGCGATGCGTGTGGCCATGCAAGAAAAAACATATTTTGCATTATTATTTATTGATTTGGATCGATTTAAACTTATCAATGATAGTTTAAGTCATGCAGTGGGCGATGAGGTTTTGCAAGTGGTTGCCAGTCGCCTGCAATCGGTCATGCGACCGGAAGATACTTTGGCGCGTTTGGGAGGCGATGAATTTGTGATTGTGTTAACGCACATCACTGAGCAGTCGCAAGTTTTAGCAAAAGCCCGCCGCGTACAAGACGTTTTTCAGCAGCCCTTCATGATGGGTAAGCGTAGTTTGGCGGTGACCGCCAGTATGGGTGTCAGCGTTTACCCGCAAGATGGTGAAGCGCCTGATATTTTATTACGTAATGCAGATGCGGCGATGTATCTTGCTAAGGAAAAGCGGGATAATAATTTTCAATTTTATACCAAAGCGTTAAATACACAAAGCTTGGCGCGTCTCGAGCAAGAAACGCAATTGCGCGCGGCGTTGGCGAATAATGAATTTTTCTTATGTTATCAGCCGCAACTTGATTTAAAAACAGGTAGCATTATTGCCGTTGAAGCATTATTACGTTGGCAGCATCCTCAGCGTGGCGAATTATTGCCATTGGATTTTATCCCCATGGCGGAAGAAACGGGCTTAATTGTGCCAATTGGCGCGTGGGTGATTCGTGCGGCATGTCTGCAGGCGAAGCGCTGGCAAATGCAAGGGTTACCTAAAGTGCGGGTGGCGGTTAATGTGTCTGCGCCGCAATTTATGCATGATGACATGGTGGCGATGATTCGCGATGTATTACAAGAAACTGAATTGGCGCCGCGTTATTTGGAATTAGAATTAACTGAAAATGTCATTATTAGTCATCAGGAAATTATGCATGCGGTCAAAATGATCAAAGATATGGGGGTGAAAATTGCAATTGATGATTTTGGTACGGGATATTCTAGTTTAAGTTATTTGAAAAAAATCCCATTGGATCGTTTGAAAATTGATCGTTCATTTATTCAGCATATTCAATCGCCGTATGATGATGTCATTGTGCGCGCAGTGATTGCCATGGCAAAAAATTTAGATTTAGAGGTGCTGGCGGAAGGTGTTGAAACGCAAGATCAGTTGGATTTTTTGAAACGTCATGCGTGTGAAGATGCGCAAGGATTTTATTTCAGTAAACCCGTGTCGGCAGATGAATTGGCAGAATTGTTGAAAACATCGGTGCCGGTGATGGAGTAGGTGTATGTGGTGGATTCAAGGTAACCTTCCGGTAATATCACTTAACTTTAATAAATGAGCGCTTTTGAAAAACAAGTGGGTAAGGCTTTAACTATTGCGCTGACTATTATTTTGTCCATCCCCTTGACCTTGTTGGCTTTTTCCTTTGACTCGTATCCTCTTCTTCAGTGCTAATGGTGCTCGCAGGAGAAGAAGGATTGCTGTCACCTCTGCCACCGCTAATGGTGGTAGGAAGATCAGTGCCGCTGACATCTTCTCTGTTGTTAGCGGGGCTGTTGGCACCTTCGTCAGACATGGCGGTGGGGGCAGAGCCGCGGCGCGTGAGCGGGCGCAGCCGCACATCATATGGGTGAACTACGCCATAAATGACGGGTGAGTCAGGGTGATTCGCCTGCTTCTCATCAGGAAGGGCGCCTTCTTCGTCAAAAACGAGATTATTCTGTTCACCTGAGGCTGAAGATGCTCTCCCATAGCTATCAGTTGATGCTATGTTAGGATCATCACTATTACGGGTGCGCCGTGAGTCGCTCATAATAAGACCCTCTATATATACTCTATACCTAATCAGTATAGGCGATATTTTTTAATTTATCGGGAATTATAAGCAATAATTGTAGCTGTTCAGGTGCTCCGTAAAAACTGACATTCCGTACCAAAGTCTTTTTTATGTCTACTACATAAAGATAAGATAGAAGAATTGAAGTACGCAGCAAGCTGCATTGACGAGCGTCAGAGAGAGGGGCGCTCAAGCGCTTACCCACAAATCGCACTAAACCCTAAGCCCTTTTTTCTGACATCGGCAATGAGGATGGGCAGGGCAGCGAGCGTCTGTGAGCGATTCACACCGGGAAAGCCATCATGCATTAAGATCACAGCGCCAGAATGTACGCCTTTCATGGCTTGGCTTACAATCTTTTGTACGCCAGGCTCATCATAGTCAAATGTATTCCAACCCATCGGCACAGGTGTTATGCCCGCCGCGTGAATATACGCGCGTACATGTGCGTTGGATGCGCCGAAGGGATAGCGTAAGCACGCCGGACGGAAGCCAGCGATGTTGGCGATGACATTTTCGGAGTCGATCACTTCATGATGTAAGCCCGCGGCTGATAGTTTGGTTAACATGGGGTGCGTGTAGGAATGGTTGCCAATTTTGTTGCCATCCGCCAATATCATTTTGACGAGATAAGGCCAGCGTTTGGCGTTAGCCGCCACCATGAAAAAAGTGGCATGAATGTGATTTTCTTTTAAAACAGCAAGGATTTTTGGGGTATAGTCAGGGTTGGGGCCGTCGTCAAAGGTCAGCGCAACGGTGCCGTGTTGCGCCGGTATGTTGTCGGCAACCACCGAGGTTGCGCCGAAAATTACAATGCATAACGTCCCTATTGTCGATAATAGCTTCATGCGAGTCCTTGGAATGCCGGTTATTTGCCTACAGTAAAAATCTTTAATGCATTAGTGCGGCCATGTACGCCCATTAGGTCGCCCTTGGTAATAATCACCAGGTCGCCTGTTTGCACGATGTTGCGTTTTTGCAATTCTGCTGCCGAGGCAGCATTGACGATGCGGCGATCGACATGCGTTGCATCAAATGCGATTGGATAAACGCCACGGAAAAGCGCCATCCGCCGCACCGTTGTGGCGTGGCGGCTCAAGCCATAAATCGGAATTTGTGAATCAATGCGTGACATCCATAAAGGTGTGGTGCCTGATTCGGTTAAGGCAATAATTGCACGAATATCTAAATGGCTGGCAGTGTACATCGTTGCCATCGCGATGGCTTCATCGACATCATTGAAATGAAAGTCCAGACGATGCTGCGTGGTCTTGCTCGCTAATGGATTTTTTTCGGCGCCGACACAAATGCGGTGTAGCGCTGCGACGGCTTTGTCAGGATATTTGCCGATGGCAGATTCTTGCGACAACATCACGGCATCCGTGCCATCGAGTACGGCGTTGGCGACGTCAGAAACTTCGGCGCGTGTCGGAATGGTGCTGTATGTCATGGTTTCTAGCATTTGCGTCGCAGTAATGACCGGTTTTTTTAAGCGTCGCGAAAGTTCGATAATTTTCTTTTGTACGCCAGGCAATTCTGCGTCGCCCAGCTCTACGCCAAGATCACCGCGTGCTACCATGACTGCATCTGAAGCGTGAATAATTTCTTCAAGGTTGTGAATGGCTTCGGTGCGCTCAATTTTCGCAATAATACCCGCAGTTCCACCGGCGGCACGTAATAATACGCGCGCGGCTTTGATGTCATCTGCATTGCGTGGGAAAGAAATAGCAATATAGTCAGCTTCTAAGCGCACGGCTTCTATCAGATCGACGCGATCTTTGTCCGTCATGGCTTCAGCGGACAAGCCACCGCCTAAGCGGTTGATGCCTTTATTGTTGGAAAGCTCGCCTTCAACGGTGACGGTGCAGATGATGCGTTGGTTTTCAATGCGGTCAACGTTCATGACAATACGTCCGTCATCCAGCAATAATGTATCGCCCGGATGGACATCGTTGGGTAACGCTTTGTAATCAAGGCTGACAGTTTCTTCTGTCCCTTCTTCATCGCCGAGCAATGGGTCTAATACAAAAACCTGATCTTCTTTTAGCTGAACTTTTTTATTTTTAAAACGCGCAATACGAATTTTTGGACCCTGTAGATCGGCAAGAATAGCAATAATGCGGCCTTGCTCAGCGGCGATGCGTCGTACGGTTGCGATGCGTTCTGCGTGCGTTGCATGTGAGCCATGCGAAAAATTGGCGCGGAAAACGTCAGCACCCGCTTCAATAACACGTTGTAAGACGGCCGTGTCATCAAGCGCGGGCCCTAAAGTGACAACAATTTTGGTTCTTCTTAATGTGTTTATAGTCATATTACCTGTTCATCCCGAGTGGCACGTGCTTCAAGTGCAGCGATCGCGGGTAATGGCTCACCTTGTAAAAATGCAAGAAATGCGCCGCCGCCCGTTGAAATGTAGTCAATGTCTTTCGCTGCACCATACGCTTCAATAGCAGCAAGTGTATCACCTCCGCCCGCCACAGAGAACCCATCACTTTCAGCGATGGCTTTCGCGATGGCGCGTGTGCCGACAGAAAATTGTTCAATTTCAAATGCGCCAACCGGGCCATTCCACAAAATGGTTTTGGCTTTTTTGATAATGTGGGTCAAATATTTAATTGTATCAGGCCCGATATCATATATTTTTTCATTGTCATCAATTTGGGAAACGAGGCAAACAGCGCTTTCGGCTTCGTTAGATAATTTTTCGCTGACGACAACATCGGTGGGGATCGGCAATTCTGCGCCGCGTTGTTTGGCGGTAATCATCAAGCGTTCTGCTTCATCGATGAGGTCGGGTTCATACAGTGATTTGCCGACGGTGTAGCCTTCGGCAGCAATAAATGTATTGGCAATACCGCCACCGGTAATCAAGCAATCGACCCGTTTGACCAAGGCGTCAAGCAATTCGAGTTTGGTTGATACTTTGGAGCCACCGACGATGGCGACCACGGGATGCGCTGGATTTTGCATGATACGACCCAAGGCTTCGAGTTCGTTTAATAATAGTGGGCCGGCGCAGGCAATGGGTGCTGCGGCAATAATGCCTGTGGTAGAGGCTTCGGCGCGATGGGCAGTTGCAAAAGCATCCATGACAAAAATATCGCATAGTTTGGCCATCTTACGCGCGAGTTCAGTGCTGTTGGCCATTTCGCCGCTGTTGAAGCGGACGTTTTCTAGTAATACGATGCTGTGATCGCCCATGTCAAAGCCATTGACCCAATTTTGGATGAGCGGCACTTCGCGGAAATGTTTGGCAAGGTATTCTGCCACCGGTGCCAATGAAAGTTGTGCATTAAAGGAACCTTCCTCCGGCCGGCCAAGATGGGACATTATCATGACTTTGGCGCCGGCTTTTAGGGCGGCACGCAGGGTGGGGATGACCGCTTGAATACGTGCGTCGCTGGTGATAACGCCATTTTTGATCGGGACATTTAAATCTTCGCGTATTAATACACGTTTGCCAGCGAGGGGTAGGTCGGACATTTTCAAGATGGACATGGGTGCTCCAGATTGTGAGTTGGGGTGCGAGCAGTGACTGATTTAGATATGTATTGAATTTATTGCATATAGCCGACAAAGACAAGGAAAATGCGCTTGGCTGGCCAAAAACCGCATGATACCATCTGCGCCTCTTTTATCTATTGGGATATGACACGCTAATGCAGCGCATATGAATTTTACGTATACTATTGGGCTGCGCGAAGGTATTGCGCGCTTTATGCACAAACGAACGCAAGAGGTCTAGCTCAATGACTGAACAACTAGCGCAGGGTTGCACCCAGCGCCGCTATGAAATCACTGCGGCAGATTTACCTTTATCCTGTCCCATGCCGGATAGCCGAATTTGGGATGCGCATCCGCGTGTCTATTTGCCTATTGAAGCAAGCGGGCAGTTGACGTGTCCCTATTGTGGTGCGGAGTATATTTTAAAAAGTAATTATTCAGATGGCTAGTCGGGCAAATAGCTCGCCCGCCTGACGCCACTTAAGGGGGAGAATCGCGATTCTCCCCCT
>VFKI01000067.1 GCA_009885665.1 Gammaproteobacteria bacterium | reverse complement strand
GTAGCGATGGGGGAGTTGTCAGAGGGGGAAAAAACGGCAGGAAAGCCGTTTTTGTCGCACACAGTGCGCCCGGAGGGCGAGCCTCCAAGGATGGAGGCGAGACACTGCGCTCACTCCCCCTCTGACGCTCGTCAATGCAGTGCGCTGCGCACTTCACTTCTTCTACCCTATCTTTTGTAATAGTTACTAAAAAGGTATATAAATAAATGGCTACGCTACACCATCTCATTGATATCCTCCTACACCTCGACACCTATATGAGTTGGATTATCAGCCAATGCGGCGCGTGGACGTATATTCTCTTATTTTTGATCATTTTTTGCGAAACCGGCATTCTGCTGATGGCATTTTTGCCGGGCGATTCCTTATTATTCGCTACTGGCACACTGGCAGCGTTACCGTCGCATCCGCTTAATATTCACATCCTTTTTATCGCGTTATTCATCGCCGCTGTCAGCGGTAATACGCTTAATTATTTGACTGGCCACTGGATCGGCCCGCGCATTTTTAACAAACGCTCCCGCTTTTTAAGCCAAGCACATTTATTGCGTACGCATGATTTTTGCGAGCGTCATGGCGGCAAAGCCATTATTATTGCCAGTTTCATGCCTATTTTACGCACGTTCACGCCCTTTGTTGTGGGTGTCGGCTATATGCGCTGGCAAAAATTTGCGCTCTACAACCTCATTGGCGCGCTGTTATGGATAGGGGGGTTGCTCTATTGCAGCTACTTATTTGGCAATATTCCCGTCATACGCAACCACTTTTCTTTTGCAATATTAGGCATTATTGCTATTTCCTTACTTCCCTTTCTCATCGGCGCCCTGCAAGCGTTATTTAAACGCAACTCCGCCTAATTGTCGCCATTTGCTGCTATCTAGACATTATCTTCGCAATCAGGCAGAATATTTAGCTTATTTTTGGTATCTATTACAAAAGACAGGTAGGGGAACTGAGTACGCGGCAAACTGCATTGACGAGCGTCAGAGGGGGAGAATAGCGCTCTCCCCCTCTGACAACTCCCCCATCGCCAACATTTACTCTGTTTTATATAGGGAAGACTGTTTTTGTCTGATGCAGCGTGCTGAGTACTTCAGTTCTTTTACCCGATCTTTTGTAATACATACTGTTTTTCACACTATTTTTCTATAAAGGAAACACCATGGCCGTGGATGTACGTAAAGTCCGCAAGCTGATCGAGCTTGTCCAGAAGACCGGCATCGCTGAAATTGAAATTCATGAAGGCGAAGAATCCATTCGCATCAGCCGTGATGCCAGCCATGCTGCTGCCGTCTCTTATATGCCCGCGCCCGCCGCCACGATCGCTGCAACACCCGCGCCCGCTGCTGCGCCTCTCACAAATACGCCGACCGCCGCGCCAGCGGCTACCGAAACCGGCGCCACCATTAAATCGCCCATGGTCGGCACTGTTTATCTTTCGCCGTCCCCTGGCGCGCATTCTTTTGTGGCCGTCGGCAAAACCGTCAAACCGGGTGAAACGCTGTGCTTAATCGAAGCAATGAAAATGTTCAACCAAATTGAAGCCGATCGCGCTGGCACGATCAAATCGATCCTCGTCGATAATGGCGTACCGGTTGAATTCAACCAACCCCTATTTGTGATTGAATAAGAAGGGGATAACCATGTTAAGCAAAGTCGTTATCGCCAACCGGGGTGAAATTGCTTTACGCATTCTGCGCGCCTGTCGTGAACTCGGTATTCGTACGGTTGCCGTTCATTCAACGGCTGATCGCGATCTGATGCATGTACGCCTTGCCGATGAATCCGTTTGCATTGGCCCACCACCCGCCAACCAAAGCTATCTAAGCATACCCGCCATCATTAGTGCAGCAGAAATTACCGACGCTGTTGCCATTCATCCGGGCTATGGCTTTCTGGCTGAAAATGCCGACTTCGCCGAACAAGTCGAAAAATCAGGCTTTATTTTTATTGGCCCACGTCCTGACAATATTCGCCAAATGGGCGATAAAGTTTCTGCTATCAAGACGATGAAAGCGCTGGGCATCCCTTGCGTCCCAGGCTCTGACGGTTTTGTAGGTGAAGAAGGCGATGAAGCCGCCACTTTACATATGGCGCGCGAAATTGGCTACCCCATCATCGTCAAAGCCGCCGGTGGCGGCGGTGGACGCGGTATGCGCGTGGTGCATACTGAATCGCACCTTATGAATGCCATTGCGATGACGCGAACCGAAGCGCTTGCTGCGTTCAATAATGATAAAGTGTATATGGAAAAATATCTGGAAAATCCACGCCACATTGAAATCCAGGTATTGGCGGATGGGCAGGGTCGCGCCATTCATCTGGGCGAACGCGATTGCTCTATGCAGCGCCGCCATCAAAAAGTGATCGAAGAAGCGCCCGCACCTGGCATCACGCCAGAACAGCGCGCTGCCATTGGTGAACGTTGCGCAGCTGCTTGTCGTAATATGCAATATCGTGGCGCTGGCACGTTTGAATTCCTCTATGAAAATGGCGAATTTTACTTTATCGAAATGAATACGCGCGTACAGGTTGAGCATCCAGTGACAGAGATGATTACCGGCATCGACATCGTACGCGAGCAACTCCGTATCGCTGCGGGTGAACCGTTCACCTTGACGCAGGACGATGTACACATTCGCGGCCATGCGATTGAATGTCGCATCAATGCTGAAGACCCGCGCAGTTTCATGCCATGTCCTGGCACCATTACGCATTTTCATGCGCCGGGAGGCCCCGGCATACGTGTCGATTCGCATATTTATAGCAGCTATAAAGTCCCGCCGCATTACGACTCCCTCATCGCTAAAATCATCGCCCATGGTGATAATCGCGACATCGCGCTGGCACGTATGCGTATTGCATTAGATGAAACCGTGGTGGACGGTATCAAGACAACGTTACCGCTACATCAAGACATCATGCGTGGCACCAGCTTTCAGCGTGGCATGGTAAACATTCATTATCTGGAAAAATGGTTGAATCAGTAGACAGCATGGTGAACATTCATTATCTGGAAAAATGGTTGAATCAGTAGACAGTATGGTGAACATTCATTATCTGGAAAAATGGTT